>CAYGTA010000439.1:0-4107 GCA_964352605.1 uncultured bacterium
GCCTTTGCAACTTGAGCTGCTTTTTTTTCACCTTCTGAGGTAAGGATAAGTAAATGGGCGCGACCATCGTTTGGATGGGGCTTGCGTGCTAGCCAGCCTTTTTTGTCTAGGTTTTGTATGAGGCGGCTAACCGTACTTTTCTCCAATTTCAAAAAACTAGTAAGTTCACTTTGGCTGAGGCCTTTAGTTCTCGCTAGTTCGATTAGGGTATGAGCTTCTGACACACTAATAGTAATGCCGCAGGGCGTTTGTTCAGTTTGGTGCAAACCAAAAGCTCTTACAAAGGCAGCTAAGGTGTGCTCGAGTTCATAAATGTCTTGATCTTGAATTGACATAGTTGCATCCTACAACTATATAGTTGTAGGATGCAACTACTTACACTACATTTTGATGGCTACCCAAAGAACCAGAATAGCTTGACTTAAACAAAGTATTATTCTCAATATGAAGCTTAGAAAGCCTTGACCGAATCTGAACCATACTTATAAACAAATGCCCAAGCAAAAAGACAGCCAAGACATCTAACAACATGGCTGGATCTTCGATACTTGCTTCAGGCGAAAAAACCTCAATATAAAAAAGGTTGATAACACTTAACGCAATAACAACAAGCATTAAAAACCAACACCTTAAGAACTGAAAACGCAACAAGCGAACATCCCTACTAGGCTGAGATTGCGCAATCAACCACGGAAGCTTAATCGATCTAGAAAAATAAGCATCAAAACCAAATAGAGCACCAACATGACTAGTCAAAAGCACAAACTCAATCATAATGTAAAAAACAGACGGGTTTATTACCCCTGCAAAAATAAAATTTAGATTCAAAAAAATACCTAACAACAAAGCAGCCTGAGACATCACGCCAAGCAATAAAGCCAAGCCAATTGCACCTTGCCCAGCAGCAACCAACAAGCTTAAAATTTCTATATTAGACAAAAAGACCTGCTCAATTAAATCCCCATAAAATCTAAAAGGTGTATTTCCTTGAGCCCTCACCAAAAATGAATAAAGCACTTCGCCGGATGTCCACCCAGACGAACTGAGCTTTTCAGCACAGGCTCGTAACCAACCCAAAGCAATAAAAAAACGTAAAGGCAATAAAATAGCTTTATGATTTTGTAGAAGCATTTCAAACCGAGAAAAAAATAGCTGCATAATGTAATACCCATCATTCTCTTAAGCAAAGTCTGCTAAGAAGCACTTAATGGACACAACATCAACATGCTTATAAAAAATATAGTTCTTTATAAATTTAGTTTAGTAGTGAAATACAAAAACTCTCAAAAGTAATAATTGCCACCTAAAAAGGCTGACTGGAAATACTAACAAAGAGATCTATTGAACACACCCACCTTAACAAGCCCACACTCTAGCTGTAAGTTTACAAAAATTAATTAACTTAAATGTTAAGGAAATGTAAAGCTATTGTAAAGCTAAAGGTAGCGAAAAGTAGAATTCACTCCCCTCACCCTCAACACTTTTCAAGCTCAAACTACCCCCTTGAGCTTCTACAAAATACTGTGCGATGGTAAGTCCAATACCACTACCGGTTGAACTATCTCTATTACTGTCCGCACGATAAAAGCGTTTAAAAACATGTGCTAAAGCTTCTTTAGCTATACCCTCACCCGTATCTTCAACATGAACAAAAGCCCGCTTAGCATCCTGAGACACCCAAAGAACAACGTCATTCCCAATTGAAGTGTGCCTAAGCGCATTGGTTAAAAGATTCGTAAGCACCTGCTCAGTACGAATAGGATCAGCCATAACCAAAAGATCAGAAGCAATCACTTCACAGCGAAGCTCAACCCCTTTCTGAACAAACTGCGGACGAACAGAATCAACAGCAGCATGACAAATAGCTTCAAGTGAGGAACGCTCAGGCCTAACCGTCTCCCTTTTAGCATCAACTCTAGATAACAAAGACAAATCATTCATAAGCCGCTCTAAACGCTCAAGCTGTCTTTTGGTCGCCAAAACCGTTTCTTCATTAAGCTGAAAAACACCATCTTCAACCCCCTCAATATAGCCACGCAGATTCATTAGGGGTGTCCGAAACTCATGCGCAAGATTACGAATTAAGTCAGACCTTTGCGCTTCAATCGTCTCTAAACTATTCGCCATAGTATTAAAGTCAGCAGCCAAATCACTAATTTCACTTGGACCCAAATACGCAACCCGTTCCTTATATTCACCCTTTGCGATACGCCGCGTTGCTTTACGCATACTCGAAAGAGGTTTAGCAATTTGAGACGTAATAAAAAAACTTAAACTCCCCGCAATAACTAAAGATGCAAAAATCGCCCACACTAAAGACTGTGTCAAAGCATTCCTATAAGCAATGGAAAGATCAACCAACATGCCTTCAGTACCCACAGGGACATTATGGTGCGTAATACCCATAGCCTCTAAATGCCCTTCTAAGAACGTGGGAGCTAGCGTATTACCCACAGCATAAAGAACACTAGCAGCCACCAAAATGACAAGCAAAAAAGCAAAAAAAAGTCGAGGAAAAAACCCTAATTGCTTCATAAAACAAGTTTGTACCCAACACCCCGAATAGTTTGCAATACATCTAGAGCACCGACAGCCTCAAGCTTCCTTCTTAAGTTAGAAACATGAACATCAACAACACGATCAACCCCATCAAAATCCCTACCCCACACTCGAGCCAACAAATCATCTCTGGTAAACACCCTACCCACTTGCCCCATAAAGCAAAAAAGCAAGTCAAACTCCAAAGTTGTTAAGTCAAGTTTCTTCAACTCAAAAAAAGCTTCTCGTTTACTAGGATCAATAGAAAGCAAGCCTTCTTGAAGAAGTTTAGCCTCAGGAATCAAGGTAGTTCTACGCAACACAGCACGCACTCTAGCAACAAGTTCCCGAACACTAAAGGGTTTAACGAGATAATCATCAGCACCAAATTCTAACCCCATAATCCGATCTATTTCTTCGGTACGTGCCGTAATCATAATGATAGGTATTTGCTGCTCTTTACGTAAACGCTTCAAAAGTTCTAATCCATCTAGCCTTGGTAAGTTCCAGTCCAAAAGTACAAGATCCGGCCCAATTTCTAAGGCTTTACTTAAGCCAGAAAGGCCATCTAGAGCAACTTCAACTTTATAGTTACTCTGCTCAAAATAACTCTTGACAATACGCACAATATCTGGGTCATCTTCAATTAGGAGAATGCTTTGCATAAGAATGATTTTAACTTTAGCTGTTTAAAGGGTATCGGTGTAGAGGTTTTTTGTACCTTGTTTTGTTATATAAAAGGTATGCAATGGTTTGAATGTTAACGTTAGAAGCAAGTCTAATAGGTGAAGATCAGGTTTTTACCCTTTTGATGCTTTTCCTATAATCCTATAAATAAACACCAAAGGAATAATCTCAATTTAGTTTCAAGAAGGCTTAGCCTAGCTTTTCTAACGTCTAATTTATGATAATTAATATCCTTCTAAAAATAAGGTGGGACATTCCTCCTCAATAAAATGAACATATGTTCATATAATAATCTTAATGAATACCTTCCTCTTCCGCAAAAGCTCAACTAATTTCAAACTCTTAATCCTTTTACCTATTTGCTGGTCTATATCGCTAGGCAACGCTCACGCCACTGTAGTGCTGGGAACTATAAATACTCAACCCGAAATGATTTCGGTAGGTGAGCCTTTTAGTTTTAATATTGACCTAGTAGACCCATCACAAGTGCCCGTAGAAGATGCCTGGGTTATTGCCGAATTCAGACCAGAAGGCGCACCTAATAGCAGTGAGCCAATCAGCATTAGACTCGAAGAAAGTCAACAAAAAGGCAGCTACAAGGCTGAAGTTACCTTAGGTGAAGAAGGTAATTGGCAACTTTTTTTAAGAGACCAAACATTTAGACAGGAAGAAGCCACCGCCCGCGTTAGTTTTCCGATTCAAGCGAATACAGCATTTGACCCCATTAAATTTATTTTTCCACCAACCGACACAGGTTCTAACAACATTAGAACCTGGATTATATGGATCATTGGTCTACCTGTCGCAGTAGGAATAATTACTACAATTATTGTTCTACGGAACGGTAAAAAAGATGAAGTTGACGAGATTAAAGCATGACGG
>CAYGTA010000440.1:0-4106 GCA_964352605.1 uncultured bacterium
AGGAATGCGTCTCTTTTAAAACATGACGCTTCAAACGACGCTCTAAGGCACGCTCAGTAATAGACATAAAAACAGTGTATCCCTAATTGAAGTAAACCCTAAGCAAAACCCCAAAAGCATTAGGGCAAAAAGCACGCTCCGCTAAAGCAACAAAAGGTAAACTAAGCTTAATGAAAAGAGGAGAGCTACTCGAGTCGTTACAAAAACGCATAACTATTCTGAACATACCCAAACAACTCTCCAGCCCCATAGAGGGATACCATATACTCGAAAAATACGAACAAGGCTTCGACAGCTACAAAAAACTAAAAAACCCTAACGCCGAAGATGACCGCTGGGCAGCCCACTGTCAAGCCATAGACAATACAAACATTTTTGAATCACAAAGCTACCTATGCAAAGCAATAGACAAAGGCAGCGAATCAGCCAAAGTGGATTACGCTGAATCCCTCTTCTGGCTAGGTGAATTTAGCTCAATGAAAAGCGTACTGGCAAGCATAAAAACAAAAGAAATAAACACCTTCGACAAAACAAAACTGCTCTGCCTCAAAAGCACCTACGCACTAGGTAACAGCACAATCAACGAAGCAAAAAAACATATAGAACAAGCAGGACTCATAGCAAATAGCAACATACAGCAAGACAAAATGCTCGCCAACTACTTCTATATTTTTGATATTTTAATTCACTCTAAACTAGGCCTAAACAACAAACTAAAAGCAAAACTACACAGCCTAAGCAAAGCAAGCTACCTACAAAACTCACACTACAACCAATTCCTATCTTTATTCTCACTAGTCCTAGCCGGCTATTACGACCAAGCCCTAAACACAATCGAAAACCTAGAATCTGTCTACCGACGAGAAAACCACTACCAAAACTGGTTCTTAGGCTACATACACTGGCAGCAAGGCAAAAACGAAAAAAGCATAACCGCATACCAAGCCTTTCAATCAGGACAACACGCATGGGAAGACAGCCAAAAACACCTAGCCTTAACAAGCTACTACACCGCAAACAACGACTACAAACAAGCCAAAGCCAACCTAGCCAAAGCCAGAAGCAGCGCACTCAACAAAGTCGACCAACTCAACACCGACTTCAGAGAATGCCTAATACTACAAAAACAAAACAAACAAAACCCAGAACAAACCCTAAACAAACTCGAGCAACTCGCAAAAGCATTCCATACTATGGGACACCACAAAGAAGAAAGCCTCACTAAACTCTACAAAGCAGACCTCTTCAGACAACTCAACCACAAAAACCTAATAGATGAACTCGATGACATATACGCACTCAGCGAACAACTAGAAAACCCCCACATCATAAAAAGTGAACTCGGTTTACTACCAGAACTCAAAGACCTAGCCAGCCAAACACACCCCGAAATTACTGGCCCACCCCCCTTAAAACTCAGAATTAACGAAACCCAACAAACAAAACCCCAAGAAACCAGCCTAACCCTAGAGCTTCTAGGTAAAAACACAATCAATTACCAAAACAAAACCCTCAAACTCTCACTACACTCAAAAGAAATACTCGTCTTACTATGCCTACACCCCGAAGGCCTAAGCGGCGAACAACTAAGCGAACACCTCTACAACGACAACAACCACACCCAAAGCCTAAAAGTAGCCCTCTTTAAACTACGCAAAGACCTACCCCTAAACTCAAGACCCTACCAACTCAACACAAACATAAACGCAAACTTCCTAGCACTAGAGCAACACCTAAACAAATCAGAACTAGCAGAAGCCCTAAACCTATACAAAGGCCCCCTACTACCCGACTCTCAACTAAGCTTCATAAACACCTACGCCAATGAACTTGAGGAATCCCTAAGACAAGCCGTACTCGCAAGCCAAAATGCCAGTTACACACTAAACTTAGCCCAACAACTAAAAGACGACTTAGAACTCTGGGAAGCAGCAGAAAAGCTCGAGCTTGACCCAAGCAAAAAAGCCTTTATTGCTAGCAAAGTAAACGCAATTAAGAAACAATGGAACTCAGATAATTAAAAACTGGTTTTTGCTAACCTTTCGCTAACCTTCTGCTAACCATGCATAGTGTTAACTATGTCTTGAAACACAAAGACATTGTGAATCACCTTGTTTCCTTACAGGAGGGGAAATGAAAAACCTAAAAACACTAAGCCTATTTCTAGCACTCAGCCTGCTCTTTGCAGCCTGCACCCAAGAAAACCTAACCCAACCAAGCGACAAAAGCTATTTTGAAACCGAAGGCTACATGCTTACACTCGATACCCTAACAACAAGCTCAGACAGTCTTTATACACAAGCAGGCAAAAAACTGGGTCAAACCAAAGCAGAAGCGGTCGTGCCCCTAGTATTTGACATAGGTGGCAGCCTAGTAACAGCAGAACAACTCAAAGAAGCGATATCAGCAGGTACAGCCGAGCGTTTTGATGTTCAGTTTACAGACCTAAAAACCTATAAGAAAGTCATGAAAACCCTTGTTGATAAAGGCAGCCAAAAACAAGCACGCTTAGACAAAATACAAGAAAAATATGCTCATGCTCTAGCGTCAGGTAAGTCAAACAAAGCTAACCTAAGTACAAGCTCCACCGAAGACGTGCCTTTAGCAGATGAACTCATCTACATTTACGATGCTTACGAAAAAGACTACATGACAGATGAAGAGATTCAGACTATGCTAGACAGCCAACCTGTAATACCTAAAGAAAGCCTGCCTAGTGATTTAAGCACTCAAGATTTTAATGCCACCGGCGGTGTTTGGGTTGCAGATATTGCAGTTAGAAATGCACCCTTTAATGTGACCTTTAATACAGGTCATGCTGGATTGGTTACTCAGCTTAATTGCTCAGGATTGCGCTGCGGTGCAAACCCCAATCATCCGAATACAAAGACTTTTGAAGCTAACCCTCAAAGTGCTACAAATTGGGATGAATTACACGCTTGGCCCTTAAAGCAAAACTTTAATCCTCCTGCGTATAGTATTCCGGTTCAATTGGCTTACGTGCCGGGTCTTACGGATCGTCAAATTCTTGATATAAGATTTTTTGCCCAAAGGCAAGAAGCTGGTTACTACAACGCTCTTACACCAAGATGGACGAGTTGTGATGGTGGATTTTGTGGCTGGTACTGTAGCTTACTTGTTCAAAAAGCTTATCTCCGAGAGGCAGGTATTGAACTCGACCACTGGGGGTACGTTGTTTGGCCTTCAGATCTTATTGCAAGCTCTCACACTGTAGTTTATATAAACGAATGAATTATTAGCGTAGCAGTTCGTTCTTTGAACTGCTACGCTAATCTTTTCTAAAAGGAGTCCGCTGATGCTTAGAAAATTCTTTTTATCATTACTTCTCTTGGTGTTTTTACTAAGTTCTTGTAACTTAACCCCATCATCAACGTTTGTTAATTTGTATGTTTCTCGAATAGAAAATTCAGCTTCGTCATGTGCTTTGGGTCTTCAAGCTAAACTTACACTGTTAAGTGACCAAGCTGTTATTGAATCACCTAAGTTGTTAAACGCAAATGAGGTTTTTGAAGAGAATAATGGTCTGCAATACCCTCAAAAAACTCGAGTACGTTTGGAAGCCCATTGTTTTGAAGAAAATGGTGATGAAGGTCTTTTGATTGTTGAAGGGACTATTCAACCACCTTTTAAACAAAACCCTTATCGTAGTGTTAGTGTTTATTTTCCCAATCTTATTAATTCAGGTTGCATTAACCCTCAAAATACAGAGTCTCGCGATATTACGGTTATTGATTATCAAGAACCAGCACCTTGTGTGAGCCCTGACACGTTTACTTTTCCTCTTTGAAGCACTGTGAATCTTTGGCTAGTATTAGCTTAGTGATGTCTAGTTATATAAAAAGCCTAGCTTCGTGGCGCAAATATAGAACTTGACCCTTGGGGCGATGTTGTCTGGCCTTCAGACCTTGTTTCAAGCTCTCACACTAAAGTCTACATAAACGAGTAAAACACTAAAGGGGCTACTCTGCTAAAGAGTAGCCCCTTTCTAAAATAACCTTTAAGGAGTTCAAAATGTTCAAACTATTTTTTATTGTTATAACAACAACCCTACTACTGAGTTCTTGTAGCCTAACTCCATCATCAAC
>CAYGTA010000441.1:0-4104 GCA_964352605.1 uncultured bacterium
TTATAGTCAACCACAACATCCTGCCAGCCGGCAGCCTTTTGACCCCTCGCAACAACTTTGTCAAATTGACCAAAAGCTTGCCAGTCAGACCCAGCACTAAACATGAGTTTAACCGCTTCATCTTGCTTGGAACTAGTTTGATACTTTGCACTTAAGGCCCAATTCTGATTAGCTAAAACACGAAGTGTGCTTTGACCAGGGTTAATAACATAAGAATCTTTATTTACTTCTATATTTAAAGGAACATCTTGCAAACTCGAGTTTGTGCCAAGTTCAAGCATAAGGATCGAGGGTAGAGCGACAGATACACTGTGGCTTTGTTCTTGAGCTAAAGCTAGCGTAAAAATAGCTATAGCAATTAAGCTAATTAAGTTGCGCATTCAAAACACCCTTTCGTGTTTGAATGCAACCTTAGTGCGCCGTTCGTCTAAACTGCTTATCTTGGATGCCCGTCAAAGATAAGCGTAGACTAGCTGGCTATGGTCGGTTGCATCACTCGCTCACCAAAACTCCATGATGCCCATATCGGAAGTTTTGGTTCATCGCGTCCATAGGTCTGGTATGACCTAAAAATTAGTTTGCCATAACTCTATTACGGTTCTGTTAAGGCCGCTCTGGTAGCCTTGGTTCATGAAAACAATAGGACTTATCCATCCGGGCGCTATGGGGGCAGCTGTTGCGGCTGCCCTAAAAACCAGTAAAGAACAAATCATCTGGGCATCAGAAGGACGCTCAGAAGAAACTAAAACTCGAGCGTTTCAAGCAGGTTTGCAAGATTTTATTCATTTAGAAACCTTGGTGCAAAAGAGTGACTTGATTTTTTCTGTGTGCCCACCTGCTTCGGCTTTAGAATTAGCTACGAAAGCTGCATCCTTTGGCTTTAAGGGTACTTATGTAGATGTTAATGCTATTGCGCCAGAAACAAGTTCTGCAGTGGCTAAGCTTATTCGCAATGTGGGTGCTCATTTTATAGATGGTAGTGTCGTAGGCGGACCACCAAAAGAAAAAGGGGAGACACGTATTTATTTTTCAGGTGAGCAGGCTGAAGAGATATGTAGCTTGTTTAGGGCTTCCTTGTTTGATGCTGTTGATTTAGGCTCAAATGAAACGGCTGCCTCTGCTTTAAAAATGGCTTACGCTGCTTGGACCAAAGGAAGCTCAGCTTTACTGTTAAATGTAAGAGCGTTAGCTAAAGGCGCTGGTGTAGAAGAAGCACTGTTAAAAGAATGGCGACTATCCTTACCAGATTTAGAGCTACGCTCAGATAGAACCGCGTTTACAGCAAGTCAAAAAGCTTGGCGATTTATTGGCGAGATGCAAGAAATAAGCAAAACCTTTAAAGATTTAGGGTTACATGAGGGCTTTCATAAGGCAGCTACAGAGGTTTATAAGGACTTAGCAAGTTTTAAAGGCCGAAACGACCACAGTACCCAAGAGGTTTTAGAAAAATTGTTAAAGGCTGATACGAAGCCTTCTTAAAGAATGAACCATTAATTCTCTAGATGCGGTTAGGGTTAAGAAATCGCTTTTAATTGATTTTGATAGAAAGCGATTTTCATTACCACCTGTTAGTCGTACAGCTTTACAGGAGAAGGATTACGACTAAAGCCTGACTGATGCCAGTAAGGATAAGCTTTAGTGGTTTGACTAACTTTATCAAGCTTCGCCATTTGCTCTTGCGATAAAGACCAACCAAATGCACCTAAGTTCTGCTTTAACTGCTCTTCATTTCTGGCACCAACAATAATGCTAGAAACGGTTGGACGCTGCATCAGCCAATTTAGTGAAATCTGAGCAATGCTTTTACCTGTCTCTTGAGCTACCTCATCAAGAACATCAACAACCTTAAAAAGATAGTCATTATTAACAGGAGGTCCACTTTTAGCAGTGACATGCAATCTGCTATTCTCATGAAGCTCTTGACCTCGACGTAACTTGCCCGTAAGCCTACCCCAACCCAACGGGCTCCAAACAATTGTGCCAATAGCCTGATCTAAAGCTAAAGGCATAAGCTCCCACTCATAATCACGACCAATAAGCGAGTAATAAGCCTGATGACCCACATACCGTGACCAACCATGCCTATCTGAAACAGCTAACGACTTCATAAGATGCCAACCCGAAAAGTTAGAGCAAGCAATATAACGAACCATGCCGCTTTGTACTAAGTACTCTAAGGTATGCAACGTTTCTTCAACTGGCGTTTGAGCATCAAAACCATGCAGCGTATAAATATCAATATAATCTGTACCTAAGCGCTTTAAACTAGCTTCACAAGCTTTAATAAGATGATGCCGTGATGAGCCAACATCATTTGGCCCTTGCCCCATACCAAACGTAGCCTTAGTTGAAATAAGCACTTTATCTCGCCTACCCTCAACAGCTTTACCCAAGATTTCTTCAGACATACCCTGCGAGTAAATATCTGCTGTATCAAAAAGATTAACCCCTGCTTCAAGACAAATATCAAGCAAGCGACTAGCTTCTTTGACATCAGTCTCACCCCAAGCCTTAAAAAACTCATTAGACCCGCCAAACGTAGCCGTACCAAAGCCAAGCACAGGCACCTTTAAGCCAGAACCCCCAAGCAAACGGTATTCCATAATAATATCCTTTCAAGTCAAGCTCGAGTTTAGCAGTTTCTTTTGTTCAGCAATGGATTGAGCTAAGTCAAGTTGCTTAAATGGTTGTGGGAAATGCCAGCAATCTTTCTAGTCAATGTTCGTTTTTAGCTTAAGGATTGTGCTGGGAAGTTTTTATACAAATATCTTTAGCTTAGCGAACCAACGCAATAGCTTTTCAGTGCCCAATTCGGTAATCTTAAAACTTGATAGGCTGTAACGAAATGCAAGACTTTAGGAGTAAGCTATGAAGGCAGTTTTGATACATGAACTCGGCGCATCTGATGTTTTGACTTACCAAGATTGGGTATTGCCAGAACCCAGTGCTAAGCAAGTACGTATAAAAACCAGTTTAACGAGCGTAAATTTTGCAGATATAAAGGCTAGACGAGGTAGCTATGGTAAGCGCAATTTACCTTTTATACCGGGCTTAGATGCAACGGGCACTATAGATGCCGTTGGTTCTGAGGTAAGCAGTTTAAAAGTCGGTCAGCGGGTAGCAGCTTACACGACAGGTGGTTCTTACGCAGATTATGTTTTAGCTGAAGAGCAGCTTTGCTACCCACTAGCGGACAGCGTTAGTTTTGAACAAGGTACAGGAATAGGCATTTTAATAACAGCCTACAACGTGCTGACCTTAGCTGGGCGTTTTGAAAAAGGCGATAGAGTTTTAGTGCATGCAGGTGCAGGAGGGGTAGGAAGCACCCTGATACAAATGGCTAAAACGCTAGGCGCAGCAGAAATTTACGCAACCTGTGGCAGTGAAGAAAAAGCTGAAATTGCTAAGCATTTAGGAGCAGATCACGTTATAAACTACCGTGAAGAAGCTTTCGATCAAGTCATCAATGAACTAACCCAAAATGAAGGGGTAGACCTTATATGCGATAGCATAGCCGGCCCAACCAGTGAACAAGGCATGAATTGCTTAGCTAACTTTGGCAGACTTGTCATATACGGCCACACCAGTCCAGAAGGAGCAGCCCAGCTAAACAGTAAAATGCTACACAGTCAAAACCGAGCTGTCATAGGCTACGGCAGTGGAGGACACCGCAACGCCAAACCCCACAAAATACAAACAGCAGCGAAAGAAAGCCTAAGCCTACTAGAACAAGGAAAAGTAAGCATATTGCAAGGAAAACGCTACAAACTACAAGACGCAAAGCAAGCACACGGTTTAGTAGAAAGCAGACAAAGCACAGGCAAGGTAATACTCGAGCCTTAATTTGGGTATTAAGATAGGTTTAAGAATTTCGATAGATGCTATTTCTTGCCGCTTTAGTCTTTGTAACGCTGAATTTATTTCCTTTGAGCATCTTTTAGAACTATGAATGATGGGTTGCTTATTTATAAAATGCATTTTCAGGTAAAACAATAAGGATGGGCTGGCTTTGCAACGTATATGGATAGGTGGTTCACCGTGTTCTGGTAAGTCTAGCTTGGCTGAGCGTTTGGGGTCTGAGCTTAGCCTTCCTGTTTATCATGT
>CAYGTA010000442.1:0-4095 GCA_964352605.1 uncultured bacterium
TCATGATGTTCCTAAATTTAATGAGATTGCTGTCCTAACTAAGGGGTCCATCTCTTCCTTAGCCTGAATAGCATTTAACACTTGCTAGCATCCTTTTTTACTTAATACTCCACTGCTTTAATTGTGTTTATCGGCTGAGGAAGTCTAATACTAAACTGATTTACTTAAAACATATCTTGACTAGGGTTGCCTTGCTTAGCAAAGTTTTTCTGACGTCTTTGTCAGAAAAATATCCACATGATAAATTTGAAATAGTTGAAGCAAAAAATACGCTTTCTGCTAGCTTTAGCATCTTTCCGGTAAAATACACCATCAACTTAGTACATCTGTTTTTACTCACCTAATTCGACATTTAAAACAATGCAAGCGTTTTAATTGCAAAAGGCTATATCATCAATACGCTGTGACTGATATTCTTAAGACAAACAGCTAATACCATTTCCGTTTGCCTTCTTAAAGAACTAAACGCGGTCTTGGACTGTTGAAATCAATACCAAGTCCGCTTAGGAGCGTATAAATCTCTTTAGAGTTTATTAAGCGTATTATCAGACTTGGCATAAGCTAAGCACTTAAGCTAGAGAAATGGTTTCTAAGTAAAAACAAATGTGAATTAAAAAGTTGGAAGTACTAACGATATAATGACGACATTGAAAAGATGAAGAAAGGTAAACTATGTTTAAAGATCGCTTTAGAGACCAAGTAGCGCTTGTTACAGGAGGCGCGAGTGGCATAGGAAAAGCAGTTGCTCAACGTCTTCTCAATGAAGGGGCAAAAGTCGTCATAGCTGACTACAATGAAGATGCACTCGAGCAAACCCTAACAGACTTGAAACCCGAAGGTAGCGTTTCTAGTTTAAAGTTAGATATAAGTAACGAAAATGATGTAAAAGCCAAGCTCGAGTCTTTGGTTTCTGAGCACGGTCAGTTGGATGTGGTTTTTAATAGTGCGGGTATTATAGGTAAAACGTCTACTTCGGTAACAGAGTATGACAGTAGTGTTTATGAGCAAGTTTACAAGGTAAACCAGTTGGGTAGTTTTCTTATTTTAAAATACGCTATTCAACAGATGCTGCCTCGTAACTATGGGCGTATTTTGCTTATGGCGTCTATAGCTGGGAAAGATGGCAATCCGGGTATGGCTGGCTATACGTCGACTAAGGCTGCTGTTATTGGTCTGGTGAAAGGTGTTGGTAAAGAGTTCGCCGAGACAGGCATCACTATAAATGGTCTTGCACCAGCCGTAATAAGTACACCTATGAACTTGGCAACAGATCCAGCTATGCTTAAGTATATGGTTGATAAAATACCTATGAAGCGGCTTGGAACCGTAGAGGAAACAGCTGCTATTGCTTGTTGGGTACTGTCTAAAGAAGCCAGTTTTAACACTGCAACTGTGTTTGATTTGTCAGGCGGCAGAGCGGTTTACTAGCTTTAAATTCTCCGAAACCCTGTAGTCACTTAACCATAAACCGTCATGCCAGATTCTGGTGTTTGTCGACCGCGTTCTAAATCAATTTGGGTTGCTGCCATCTTGAATCCTTGCATGCTGGTTGCTGCTGCTAAGGCTGTTGGGTAATCAATGACATCCTGCGCATATAAGAAAGTAATGTGATCATCAAAGACTTGCATACCATCTAGCCTTGAATCTTTAATGGCTTCATAGATTTCGTTAGTACGGTCTTCATCTTTAATTAGGTCTTTAATCCTCAAGTTACCTTTAAGTACTTCAGTAGCAGCAACTCGGCCCTTACCACCTGTTCTTGGTAAAAGTCTTTGTGATACAACCCCAACGAGTGACTCGGCGAATAGCAACCTTGCTGTTGTTCTTTCATGAGGCGGGAAAAGTTCAATCATGCGGTTAACGGTTCTTACTGTATCGATTGTATGCATGGTAGAAAAGACAAGGTGACCAGTTTGCGCTGCAGATAAAGCTGCTGCGGCCGTAGCATAATCTCGAATTTCACCAATCATAATCACATCAGGGTCTTGCCTCATTGCTGAAACAAGCGCTTCAGAGAAAGTTACTGCATCTGCCCCAATTTCTCTTTGCACAATGGCTGACTGCTTAGAGCTGTGTAAAAACTCTATCGGATCTTCAACAGTGATAATCATTTTTTGATGAGCTGCATTTATCTCATCAATAATTCTTGCTAGAGTTGTTGACTTACCTGAACCAGTTGGGCCTGTAACCAATACAAGACCCTTTTCTTGATCTCGAAAGTAATTCAAAATGTCATCACTCAAATTAACAACACTAAGCATGGCTGCGTCAGAATTAATAACCCTCAAAACCGCGCTATGACTACCACGCTGCTTAAAAATGTTAACGCGAAAACGCGCTAAACCAGGAACGCTATACGCCAAATCAACTTGATGTTTTTCATCTAATATTTCTTTAGCTTTAGCGTCACAGATTAAGTCAATCAGAGATTGGGTAAATTGACCTGTTAAGCGTTTATCACTGACAGGAATGAGCTTGCCATTAATGCGAATAAGAGGTTTTAAGCCAGCATGTAGGTGAATATCAGAAGCACCTCGTTTGACAAACCCAGACAATAAATCGTTTAACATCATAGTGACATAAAAGTAGCAAATAAAGAACTATGAACGCACAGTAATTCTTTACAGTTCAATGAGGATAACTGCCTTTGCATAAAAATTCACTCAAAGATTAAAATTATAGTAAAACTGCTACAAAAACAATTACAAACAGCTTCACCCAAGAAGCTCGAGTTCTTTTAGGTAGCTTTGACTGACTGCGATTTTTTCTTGCCATGCTTGCCATATAAAGCCTAAGGTCTTGTGGTTTTCTTGAAGCTCAGTAAAGTTTTGACGCTCTTGGTCTAAAAGGCTTAACCAGTCTTGAAACAAAGTTGTGAGCTTGTCTGCGTCTGCAGCACTACTAAATAGGTTTTCTAGCATGAAAGGTCGCTCTGCAAAGCGAACAGGTAAATCTAAACGTCTTCCTAGTTGAATAATATCTTGCCTGCTTAGAAATAAACCTGATCTGGCTGGGGTTATGAGACTTTGGAGTTTTGAACGTGCTTCGCCTGCTTTTTGCTTCGCATTTATAGGCTGCACTGCCTTTAAATCTTCTTCAATCGCAGGAAAGGTGAACTCTAGCTGTAAATCTTGATTTTCAGACATCAAGCTGTCCGCATGATCTAAGCAAACATCGAGGGTTAACTGTGCACATTCGCTATAAAAGCCGTTATCTATTCTTTGAATAGCCCACACAAAACTAGCTAACCAAGGCAAAATATGCTCAACAAGCAAAACACGCTGGTCATGCAAAGCTCGAGTTTTTTGTTCTTCTGTGGAAGCGTGTTCTTCTCGCTCACATAGTGTCGTGAGGGCTTCAAGTTGAGCAGAGAGATGATCACTTGCGGCAACTCCTGCACCCAGATTTACGTCTAACCCAAGGGCGTCGTAAACGCCTGTTACAAAGCCAGCCCAGTCACTATTAAGCATGCCGCTAGGGTCAATAAAAATAGAGGCGTAAGGGTAAACGTTAAACTCAAACAGCCACGTGTAGCTGTCGCTTAGGTCTTTAGTCCGTAAGGCGTCTAATTCAGGAATTTCAGAAACAAGCTCGAGTAAGTCATTATCGGCCGGATGGTGGAATACTCGAGCTAGAAATGCGTATAGGCTGGCGTGACTCATGAGCAATAGACTAACAGCTTCTTAATTTTTACTTAGTTGTGGTTAGATTTTGAACAGGCTAAATTTGGTCTTGGTTGATTTGAACAGAAAAGTCTAGAAGGAACTAAGATAGTTCCAGAATGGAGAGTCTGAAGTGAGTCAACGACGGGAATATGATATGAGCTTTAAGCTGGATGCAGTGCGTTTAGTTGAGGAACAGGGCTATACGGTTCCAGAAGCTGCTGAAAGCTTGGGAGTTTCGAAGACTAATTTGTATAAATGGCGACGGCAGTATCAAGAGAAACGCTTGAAAGTTGAGTTGAAACGTGCTCAGCCCACGGAAGCTGAAGCTAAACTAAAGCTTTTAGAAGCTGAGTTGAAGAAACTAAAGATTGAGAATGAGATACTAAAAAAGGCGGCGGCGTACAGAAGCCTTTAGAGCCTGTTTGATAAA
>CAYGTA010000443.1:0-1073 GCA_964352605.1 uncultured bacterium
TTAGGTCGTTCTGGACTTAAGGTGTCAAGGCTTTGTCTTGGCATGATGAGTTATGGTTCTAAAACATGGCGTGATTGGGTTTTAGAGGGTGATGAAGGCCTCGCATTTGTAAAGCGCGCCTTTGAATTAGGTATTAATTTTGTAGATACAGCAGATGTTTACTCGATAGGTGTTAGTGAAGAAATAACAGGTAAAGCCATTAAGCAATTTGCGCGTCGTGAAGATGTGATACTGGCAACCAAAGTGAATGGTCAAATGAGTGACGCGCCTAATGATAAAGGTTTATCTCGAAAGCATATTATGGATGCTGTAGAGGCATCTTTAAAGCGTTTAGGGACAGATTATATTGATCTTTATCAGATTCACCGTTGGGATTATGATGTGCCTATCGATGAAACGTTAGAAGCGCTTCATGACTTAGTGCGTATGGGCATGGTTCGCTACATTGGTGCCTCGAGTATGTTTGCGTGGCAGTTCGTCAAGGCGCAATATCTGGCTGATTTAAAAGGCTGGACGCGCTTTGTATCTATGCAAAATCACTATAATTTAATGTACCGTGAAGAAGAACGCGAAATGAATCCCTTTTGTCTTGATGAGGGCGTTGGGCTTATACCTTGGAGTCCTTTAGCAAGAGGGTATTTGACGGGTAGCCGCAAGCGTGACAAGGCTTCTGAAACCTTAAGATCAGGCTCTGACGGTTTTGCTGATAGCATGTACGGAAGTTCTGCTGATTTTGATGTGGTTGAGCGTTTAGTCAGTACCGCAGGTGAACTGGGGCATAGTCCAGCTCAAGTGGCACTAGCTTGGTTAGTTAAGAAACCAGCAGTCGTTTCACCTATTATTGGTAGTACCAAGCTTAAACACTTAGAAGAAGCAGTTGCTGCTTTAGCTATTAAAATAGATGATGAAACCATGGCTAAACTAGAAGCACCCTACAAGCCTCACGGCGTATTGGGTCATAGTTAGTGAAAGGATAAACCTATGGAGACCGTTGCTTTAGAAAAAAACCGTCGTTTTTCTCCTGAAAAAATGCAGAAAGTACCTCTATTTGAGAGTGACAAAATGTTTTGTGA
>CAYGTA010000443.1:1173-4091 GCA_964352605.1 uncultured bacterium
CATTAAAAACTCGAGCTTTTTTTGGTTAAACTAGATTCATGAAAATTTCTGCTTTTCCGAAGTGTTACTTAGAAACCATTACTGATGGTGAAATGTCGGTGTTTGACTGGATTGAAATGGCTAAACCTTTGGGTGCTGAGGGCTTAGAGATGTACGAAGGCTTTTTGACGAGCCTTGATGATGCATACCTTTCTGAATTGGCAGCTGCACTTAAAGCAGCTGGCTTTGCCATGCCTATGCTGTGCTGCTCGCCTAACTTTACTAACCCTGATGAGGCAGCTCGTAAAGCGGCAGTTAAACATGAAATAAAGATGATTGAGGTAACCCGCAAGCTAGGTGGCGCGAAAGCGGTTTGCCGTGTTCTAACTGGTCAGCGTTACCCTGAGGTTAGCATTGAGCAGGGCTTAGTTTGGGTTCAGGAGGCCATAAAAGAACTGCTGGTTGTTGCGCAAGAGCATGACATTATTTTGGGATTAGAGAATCACTATAAAGATGGCTACTGGACTTACCCTGAGTTTGCCCAGAAGAAAGATGTCTTTTTGCAAGTCCTTAAAGCTATTCCTGAATCTCCTTATTTTGGGGTGCAATATGACCCTTCGAACGCAATTGTTGCAGGCGATGATCCGCTTGATTTACTACGTGAAGTGGCAACTCGAGTGGTGAGTATGCATGCGAGTGATCGTTATTTGGAGGCGGGTGTGACGCTTGAAGCGCTTAAGCAGAGTGACGGTACGCTTGGCTATTCGCCTGCTTTAAAGCATGGTGTGACGGGGCAAGGGCTTAATGACTATGATGCTATTTTTCAAATGCTTAAAGCCGTGGGTTATAACGGTTGGGTGAGTATTGAAGATGGCATGAATGGCATGGAAGAAATGCAGCAATCTATTGATTTTCTTAAAACCATGCGTGCTAAGTATTTTGCTTAAGCTTTTATGGTTGCGCTTGTGACTGAAAAATCAGGTAGACTTAGAGCACTCAAACTCATAGCGTTTCTGCGACTTGCTAGCCTATTACAAGTCTTGAGGGCAGCGAACTAGAAGGTATTAGAATTCTAGGGAAATAAAAATTAATACGCTGAGACAACAGGGCACTAAAGTAAGGCTGCAAGGTGTCGCGGAAATGCAATTAATACAGAATACCGAGGTGTGTACGCAATGAAACCTATCGTTCAGATTTCACTTGACCTAACCACAATCCCAGAAGCTCTAGCGACTGCCGAAATAGCCATGCGTGCAGGTGTTGACTGGCTTGAAGTAGGTACGCCCCTAATTATTGCTGAAGGTATGAATGGTGTGCGAGCGCTTAGAAAAGCTTTCCCTGATACACCCATAGTGGCAGACTTAAAAACCATGGACGGTGGTTATTTAGAAGCTGAAATGATGGCAAAAGCAGGAGCTACACATGTCGTGGTTATGGGGCAAGCCAGACCCGAAACCATAGAACTTGTGGTAAGGGCGGGTAAAGACTTCGGTGTCAAAGTTATGGGTGACAATCTAGGTATGCCAGACCATGTAGCAGGCGCAAAGAAACTCGAGCGTTTGGGTTGCGATTTTGTGATTCATCATATTGCTTATGATCAGCGTACGCTTTCAGCTGAGCGGGGGCTTGCTTTTCCTAGTCCTCTTGAAGAACTTAGAGCTATTGTAGATGCGGTTTCTATTCCTGTTCAGGCGGTGGGGGGCTTAAGTATTGAAGAGGCTATGAAAACACCTGACTATGGAGCGCCTCTGGTTGTTTTGGGTGCGCCCCTTACCATAGACGCACATTCTTTTAAGGCGGCTTCGGGTGATCTTGAAGGGGTTTTGCGAGAAATCTGCACAGCTGTACATAGCTATGGGGATGTTGCTGTTGGAAAGCAAGGTGATATGAATGTCTGATTTGGCTAAAACGATGCCAGCGGTTGTTAATTACGCAGAGGCGCCTCGGAGCGTAGAGCTACGTGAAGTGCCCATTCCAAGCATTGGTGAAAGAGATGTTCTGCTTAAAACAGAGGCAGTTAGTGTTTGTGGAAGTGATTTGCACCAGTGGCTAGGGGGCATTAGTTGGAGTGTTAATTATCCTTGTATTTTGGGTCATGAATTTGGTGGCACCATTGTTCAAGTAGGTAAGCAGGTTAGTCATTTTAAAGAAGGTGACCGTGTTGTTAGTGAAACGGCAGCCGTAATTAATGAGAGTTCTCCTTTGACAAGAGCTGGTTTGTATAACTTAGATACAACTCGCTTGGGCTTTGGTTATGGTGTTAATGGTGCTATGACGCAATACGTTAAAGTGCCTGAGCGTTGCTTGCATGCTATTCCTGATCAACTGGATTTTACCAGAGCAAGCTTAACGGAGCCTTGCTGTGTTGCTTACAATGCCACGTGCGTAAATACAACCATACGCCCAGGTGACACCGTACTGGTTTTAGGGCCGGGCCCCATTGGGTTATTGTGCGCAGTCATGGCTAAGCTAAGTGGTGCAGGGCATGTTGTGGTAGCTGGTTTGGCTAATGATCAAAAACGTTTAGATGTTGCTAAAAAGCTGGGTGCGCACGCGACTTTAACAGAAAACATTGAGGCTTACTTCCAAAATAGGGGGGATGGTTTGGGTGCAGATATTATTATTGATGCAGCTGGTGTTTCAGCAACCTTAGCAACGGCCCTAAATGTCATTAGACCGGCAGGTCAAATTACAAAGGTAGGCTGGGGACCTCAAGCTATGAACTACAGTCTTGATAAAGCAGTTCAAAAAAACGTGACGATACAAGGTAGCTTTTCGCATAACTGGCCAATCTGGGAGCGCATTATAGCCATGATGAGCTCAGGACAGCTTGATATAAGCCCACTCATCAGCCAAACAGCTAGCTTAGATAATTGGCAAACTTGCTTTGAAGGCATGCACTCAGGTGATTACGTAAAAGCTGTCTTGCACCCCAATCA
>CAYGTA010000444.1:0-4088 GCA_964352605.1 uncultured bacterium
CACAGCATAGAACAACTCACCCAAGATGCCAAAGCCACAAAAAGCCACCAAGTACTCACTCGAGTAGCAGACTTTGGTCTTCATAAAGCAGCTCTCTTTACTGGTGATAAACTCGAGCAGTACTATGACAAACTGCTTGAAGGACGCCACTTTAAAGATTTAGATAAGAAATTTGTAGTAGCCACAACAGATATCGATACTGGTGAACTTGTTCTAATAGATGAAGGGCCACTAGCAACCGCCATTCGTGCGAGTTGCTCAATGCCGGGTGTCTTTGCGCCTGTTGAGATTCAAGGTAGACGTTTGGTAGATGGGGGCTTAGCCGCCCCAATACCTCTAGACACACTAAAAGGGTTTAAAACTGCTTTGTCTGTCGGCATTGGGGCTGGTACAACTGCAGAAGATTCTACTGCCATTAAATTAACCCAAAAGCTAATCTCTAGTACGTGGGGTTCAAAGCTCCATAGTCGTGTTAATCAGTCTATGAATCCACACCCAGTTTTTAGATTAGCAAGAGGCCTTTCTTACACAGCTAATACTTACCTTGTTAATCAAGTGCAAGAAGGCTTACAGGTGCACACCAACCCACCCATAAGCTGGTTACAGTTCCACAAAGCCAGCACAGCCATTGCCGCAGGAGAAGCAGCCTTAAACGCCTTTATGCCTAAGATACTGGCCTCGCTAACACCAGCTTTAGCAGCAGATTAAAAAAATAACCGCGCTAAATAAAAAAAGCCAAAACTGGGTAGAATGACCATCACAATGGACGCTACCAAGCCAACAAAACAGCATCAAATCCATATTTTTGGAGCATCAGGATCAGGCTGCTCGAGTTTAGGGCAGGCACTAGCAGAAAAGCTCGAGCTTGGTTTTTTTGATGCAGATGATTACTATTGGCAAAAGACTGAGCCGTTATATACCTTTAAAAACAGTCCGGAGTATCGGGTAAAGCATCTTTTAGCTGATGTTAGTCAAGCTAAAGGCTGGATAATTGCAGGGTCTTTAGTGAGTTGGGGGGATGCTTTTGTTCCGTTATTCACTACAGCCATTTTTCTAAGCTTGCCGACTGAGATTCGTCTGGAGCGGCTTAGGCAAAGAGAAAAAAAGCGTTTTGGTGAACGTATAGAAAAAGGCGGAGACAGGTACGAGGCTAGCCAAGCTTTTTTGGAATGGGCTGCCTTGTACGATACCGCAGGTAAAAACACAAGAAGTTTATGCATGCATGAAGCATGGATAAAGCAGCTACCCTGTAAGGTCATTCGTTTGCAAAGCCTTGAGCCTGTGTCTAAGCTTATTAACAAAGTTATAGAACAATTACCCTAGTTTCAGTTATAAAATGGCTTTTCCAAGCAGACTTGTAGTCATTTCAATCATAATTTGAGCAGTTTTATTTTGACTGTCCAGAATAGGATTAACCTCAACCAAGTCTAAACTACTGACTATATTGGCTTCTGAAAGCATTTCCATAAGCAAATGCGCTTCACGGTAACTAAGTCCACCCGGCACTGGCGTACCCACACCTGGCGCAATGCTCGGGTCAAGCGCATCGGCATCAAAAGAAACATGCACACGCTCGAGTTTGCTTAATTGAGCTATAGCTTTTTGGGTGATGGTGGCCATGCCTTCTTTATCTATGTCAGTCATGGTGTAAGCCGTAATGCCGTGTTGTTTTAAAAAGGCTTTCTCACCTTCATCTACACTGCGTAAACCAATAAAGACAATATCCTCAGCGTGAATAGCTTGCCCGCCTGTCCAAATGTTCAGCAAACGTGAATCTCCTTGACCTAGCAAATGCGATAAAGGCATACCGTGAATGTTGCCGCTTGGACTAGTATCTGGTGTGTTTACATCTGAATGAGCATCTACCCATAAAACACCTGTACGGCCTTTAGAGGTGACCCCTGCGACACTCCCCATACTCATAGAGTGATCGCCTCCTAAAATAATAGGGAAGGCATCTGAACCTAAAGCTTTTAGCTTTTTGTAGACCTCAGCGCAGCTAGAAGCAATCTCATGAACAAAATGAAGCTGCTCACTAGGGTTTGAAAAGCTCGAGCTTGCTTCTAGTATGGGTGAACTCACATTACCCAAATCATGAACAGTGTGCCCTAAGTCTTCAAGGTTTTTTGCTAACCCTGCAAGTCTTAAGGCACTTGGTCCCATATCAACGCCACGACGGCCTGCACCTAGGTCCATTGGGACCCCTAAAATCATTATTTTTGCCATTGCGCTAAGCTAGCACAAAGACCGTCACAGACGCAAATAATCAATTTTTATACTAAGCTTAGTATAAGTATTCAGATGTACACATTAAACGTTTCTTGGGCGGTGCCAATAGCGTCCTTGTTTTTCTAGCATTTCGTTGGCTTGGTCAGGTCCCATGCTTCCTGAAGAGTAAAAGGCAGGTTCTTTAGAAGAGGCTTCCCATTCGCTTAGCAAGGGGTCCACAATCTTCCACTGTTCTTCAACCTCATCAGCCCGCATAAACAAAGTGGCGTCACCTAACATGGCGTCCAAGAGCAGGGTTTCGTACGCATCTGGTGCAGGTCTATCAAACTCTTGATCATACAAGAAATTCATACTGACCCTGTCCATATCAAAACTTTGCCCAGGTTCTTTGGCGTTAAAGCGAAAGGTGATGCCTTCATTGGGTACAAGTCTAAACACCAAACGATCACTAATTAAAGGTGTTTTAAGATCAAAAGGAATATGAGGGGGTTTTCTAAACCTCAAGACAATCTCAGTAGCTTTACTTTCTAAGCGTTTACCACTACGCATATAAAAAGGAACGCCTGACCAGCGCCAATTGTTTATTTTAAAGGTAGCTGCAGCGTAAGTTGCCTGCCTAGAGCGAGGGTCAACGCCCTCTTCATCACGATAGCTTTTCTTACCATCACCAGCAACGTATTGGCCCATGACAGCGTCTTTTAAACCTAGACACTCCATGGCTCTAAACACCTTCACCTTTTCATCCCGAACGCTCACAGCGTCATAGCGGGAAGGTGGTTCCATAGCTACAAGAGCCAAAAGTTGCAACAGGTGATTCTGAAAAACATCGCGAATAATGCCTGCCTCCTCGTAAAAGCTACCGCGACCTTCAACCCCCATAGGTTCAGTCATAGTGACTTGAATATGATCAATATACTGATTGTTCCAAATAGGTTCAAATAGCGTATTTGCAAACCTTAAGGCAGATAAATTTTGAGCTGTTTCTTTAGCTAAATAATGATCAATACGGTAAATTTGATCTTCAGAGAAACGCTCTAAAACATGAGCGTTAAGCTTTTTAGCAGTATCAAGGTCAATACCAAAAGGCTTTTCAATAACCACTCGAGCGAAACCTTTGGCTTTGTTTAGCCCTGCTAATGAGAGTCCGCCAACAATTCCTGTATAGGCAGCAGGTGGGGTTGAGGTGTAGAACACGCGGTTATCTTGCTTTAATTTATCAAGATGTTTGGCGAGTGCTAGAAATCCTTCACCGCCATCGTAGCCACCTTGAACATAACTTATGCGTGATTCTAAGGTTTTCCAAGACTCTTCGTTGAAGTCTTTAACGTAAGTCTTTAAGGCATCTTTCATTCGCTTTCGAATACCTTTATCATCTGATTCACTGCGTGCATAGCCAACAATGCTACTTTCAGGATGCAGACCTCCATCTATATGAAGCTTATAGATTGCAGGAATCAGTTTACGGGCGGTTAAATCTCCGGTTACACCAAAAATTACAAAGGCACACTTTGGGGCTTGTTCCACAATAACCCTCCTATTATTAAATGCTATCAAGCTTGAGCTGGTTTATGGGTACGCTGCTTGGCAGAAGCTTTGAAAGTTTATGCAGATAAAAGATTGCTTGCTTAAAAAAACTGACCTAATTCTTGGTTTTGGCTATGTAAACGAGCTTTGAAGCTACGATGCTTAGTGAGACTGGCGAATAAATTGAAACGAATATATAGCAGTTTTTAGGTTAACCACTACCTCGACTTAGCCCATCCGTTTTTACTCATCTAGTTCGGCATTTAAAAGCCTGCAAGCGTTTAATACTATTTCCGTTTACTTTATTAATAAAGTAAACGCGATCTTGGATCGTT
>CAYGTA010000445.1:0-4087 GCA_964352605.1 uncultured bacterium
TTAGTGTCTTGGGGTGGGCGGAACTTTGCGATTTTGCCATAACGTTTAGGGGTCATTTGGCTTAGAGAGGGGAGAACAGTTTGAAAAGTCATAAGCTCCTTCGCTAAACACGAGGGACTTCCTTGGACGATCTTCTGTGACGAGTTGCCTTTGGTTTATTTATAGTTGCTCTCTGGCTAATGATAGAACAAGTTTCTTTTGTGTTTCACTTAAATCACTAAGTAAAGCTTCTTCTTCTGTAAATTTCTCTAATTGCTTCAGTTTTTCTGGTAAGTCATCTAGCGTGTTTAAAAGGTAGTTGTTTCTTGCAATTTCGTACGTTCCACCTTGCCAGTTTGCTTTTTCTATTTGTTTGAGTACAAATTCGCTTAATTCAACACGCATTAAGTCATGTAATTCAGCTTGCGTTTCTTCATTAAGGTCATTCCATACTTGCAAAACATGTTCTTTTCTGGCATTTGAGAAGCTTTGACTAAGAGTGTCAGCTAAGCTTTTTAAGTCTGGTTCGGTACTTGTTTCGCTACTAACTTTGTCAACTACACCTTTTTTTAGCATGCTTGCTATTAGGCCACCTAGGTTGTAAATAGGTTTTGCACTGTTTGCTGCCATACGTTCTGTTTTTTTAGCTAACTTCAAGGTTTCTTTTACCCGCTCAAACCCGTACTTGCTTATGGCTTCATGAGGGTTTTGTAAATAGCCTAATTCTTTTAGTTGGTCTGATAGCTGTATTTCTTCTATTGATTTTGGCTCTTCTTTATTTTTTTCTTGTTTTTCCTCCGTTAGGTTGAGGGTAAAAAGCAAATGGGTGAAGGAACGTCCTGCTTGTTTTTTTCCTTTGTAGTTAAGAATTCGAAGTGCTCCAAAGGCATCAAAGTCTTTTTTTGCTTTTTCGAGCACTTTTTTAAAGTCCCGCCAGTCTTTGTAGCGTTCTGTTTTTCCATCTGGGTCTCTTAAGCCTAATTGTACTTTTAATTCAGCTATTGCGTAACTAAGGAAGGCTTTTTCGCCACCATGTGAGTCATGCCAGAGTATCTCGTAGAGTCTTTGCGAATTGAAGCTGGGAATAGGCAAGAGTTCTTTTAAGGGTATTTCGTTATAGCGGTTTTGAAGTTGCAAGAGTAGGGGTTTGAGTTCTTCGTTGAATTTTAGTTTTATATAAGCTTTTCTGTTGGTTTTTTTGTCTGCTGTTACGTACTCTGAGAGGGTTGTCCATTGGAATTTTTTGTAGTTTCCATGGTCATCTTGTATATGCACGATGCGTTCTAGTAGTCCGT
Source organism: uncultured bacterium (assembly GCA_964352605.1). Lineage (GTDB taxonomy): Bacteria > Deinococcota > Deinococci > Deinococcales > Trueperaceae > JAHEBB01. The sequence goes on from CAYGTA010000445.1 coordinate 1,275, forward strand.
CTGCTGCGCGTTGTGCTTCTTGGTAAGTGTTGCCGCCTATCCAAGGTGCTAGTTCGTGTATCGGAATTTCTAGGGTTAGGAGCTCCTCATCAGTTCGTTTTATTTGACTCATGGCTAAGAGGACAAGTCGTTTTTCGTTTAGATCCATTTGTTGTGCGCTTTTGGCTAAAGCGTTGGCTTGCCTTACGTTTAGGTCTTGTAGCTCCATTGCTGTCATAATATCTTTATGTGGAAAGCTCGTCAATTGCTTCATCCCCCTTTAGAATATGCTTTTTGGGGCTTGTTTAGCTGTTAACTATCTTTAGTATGAATCTTTCCCCCCATTGGTATAAATCTTTCCTCATTTTAGTATGAATCTTTCCCCCCATTGGTATAAATCTTTCCTCATTTTAGTATGAATCTTTCCCCCCAAAGTCTTATTTTTATTGTGAGGAACATTATTTCTAGCGACGACAAATAAGAACTTGTTGTTAAAATTAAGAACTTGTTGACAAACAACAAGCTAAATTTAAATTTTTAGTGTTTAATATCTAAAAAGTAAGTCTAGTTTTGCTGTTAAGATAAGTTTTTAGATATTTTTAAAAACTTGTTACTTTGGAGAAATAAAAACGTTGTATGATTTTTCACAAAAGAGCAGTTTTTGAATACTATTTTGAACAGAATGCATCAAGAAAAAAGTTATCACGACCAAAAAATGAAATAAGGACAAAAATGACTCAGCGGGAAGTATGAATCTTTCCCCCTATAAGGCGCCACCCCAGTTATTTAAAGTTATTGAAACCTTAAAAAAAGTCAAAATCTCCCCTACCTATCAACAGGGGGAAAGATTTATCTAGCAGAACCTTAGCCAACTCAAAAAATCAGGCTGCCTGCACTATCAACAGCTAAAAAGAAACAAATTTCACTGAAAATAAGTATAAATCCTTCCCCTTTTAAATCAAAATAATGTCTTTAATGACAAAGAAGTATAAATCCTTCCCCTTTTAAAGCTAGAATTACAAACCCGAAGTATAAATCTTTCCCCCGAAACAAAACCAATACCTTTAGCCGCACACCACAACATTAACTTAAAGCGTTCACTAACCCACGAAAATACTAAAAATACTCAATCTTTCTAACAACATTTCCAGCCACACGTTTTAACAGACTTAGATAAATCAAAACAATAAGCAAAGTCTTTCACTACGTCCATAAAAAACAAAGCCTACTTCAAAGCCCTTCCAGTATTCAACAGTATCAGCATAAAGGTTGAATTTACCTTTAAGGATTAGCTCAATCCCCATCCCAAAAAAGATATCTGATTACATGACAACGTAGTTAACAAAAGATGCAATGAGCCTCCTTAGATTGCAAACCAGTATAAAAAAAGAAGACTTAGGCGACTATTAGAAACTTGTAAATCAGCAATTAAAACCTAATAAGCTAGTAACGCACAAGGTACTCTTTATTATCTGATGATGGGCTGAGCTTCGAGATTTTGCTTAACATGTTGAAAGTAATTGGGCTCAAAAAGGGGAGATGTGCTTAAAAAGATACTAACTGTCACTAAAAACCTCTACCAATAGATTCTCATAAAAGAATTTTTGGATTCCAGTAAGACTTGTGTTTTAAGTATCGACCATAATTAGCATTAGGTTAGCCTTTTAAAAAGCACAATGGAGATTTATGTTTTTAGATGGTATCGTTTTAAATTGCTGGGCAAGCAACGAATTAATAAAGCCTGTTTTCATAGTTAGGCTCGAGTTTAAATGCAGACTGATAATTTTCTTGATAAGCGTAAGGCTTACCTTATGACTGTCCAAGCGCTTGTAAATATTGCGTTACCCATTTTTGCGGCGGCTTTTTTTGTGAATCAAGCAGCTCTTTATGACTTGGAACACTTACTAGGTGGAATCTCTTGGTCATTTATCCTCATTATTTTTATTGCATTCATGCAGATTGTTAGTGCAAGTGAGCTTTATACAGAGCTGAATCTGCGTACCCTTCTTTTTGGTTTACTTACACCATTAGGTTACATGGGGGTTTCAGCGTTCTTTAATGGTGTTTCTGTAGGCTGGTATCTTTTTGAAATGGGTGCGCTTTACACTATGGCTATAACCTTAGCTTTTTCTTTTCTGGTGTTTCTTCGTCCTTTGGTAAGTGGAGCTTGGTTCACGTTTAATCCTAAAGAAGCTTTGGGATATGTGGCTATCTCACTACCACAACTTATCTTTATTGGTCCAGGAATTGTTGTTGGTTGGCTTTACATACAGCTTTTACTTGCAGAGGTTTTTTCTGATGGTATTTTGGGTTGGGAATGGTGGCGATTAGCTGTTTTTGTAATTGGGCTTATTCAATTAGCTCAGTATGAGTATTACTGGATGCATAAGGGTTCACCTAATTTAAAGGGCAGAGCTAAGACCTAACTTGAGTGTGTGAGCGCACCGTTATTAGATAGCCTATTTAGGCTTCCCAGTAAGTTTCATTCTGAGTATCTCTGCTTTTGAGAATTCAAGGGTGGAGTCTGCTAAAAATCCGGGGGTGTTAGCTTCTGTGAAAATTTTGTAGCGTTTAATTTGCTTAAGGCCAACACAAATTTCTGCTGTTATTTTGCTTGCGGAGCATTCAATACCTACGGATTTTTAGGACTCTCGTTTTAACCGGTATGTTCAGGTTGGTTTTACCAAATGGGTTCTTTAGGTTTCGCTTAGTGAAGTAGTAGAGAAATTTTTATACGCTAAGGATTTAGGGGTATCATAAAACCTCTAGATTTTCGAGTTTAGAAACCCTGTCTAGGACGGTATTTCTTTTTTCAAATTAGGGGTGTCATAAAA
>CAYGTA010000446.1:0-4086 GCA_964352605.1 uncultured bacterium
GGACTTGGTATAACAACTCGTGCGACCTAGCGGAGTAGAAAGAGATACCTCTCAAAGGTAGGGCAGTTTATCGTGGAAGCGCTAAGTAATGAGGACTATCCGCCAGTGTTTTTGGCTTCACGTTGAATGCTTCAAAAAGCAAAATCATCCCTATAAATAATCTATTAAGCTGCTTCACTCGAGCTTTTTCTGAGTTGTCTTGGTGAGCATTTGAATTGTTGTTTAAATCGTGCATTGAAGTGCGATAAGTTATGAAAACCGCAGTCAAACGCTATGGTTGTTATGGCTAAATTTGTTTCTAAAATGAGCCGTTTGGCTTCTTCTAACCTTATGACATTGACATACTGACTTAAAGTGCTGCCTGTTAATTGTTTGAACTGCCTGTGAAAGGTCGCCCTGCTCATGTGGCTAAGCTCGAGTATGTCTTTTAGGTTTATGGTTTGCTTGTAATTAAGCATGATGTAGTCAATTATTTTTGATATAGCATCGTTTTGTTTGTTAGATACTTTTATGATGTCTTGTGATAGTTGCTGAGAGGTTTCAGCTGGGCTTCTTTGCATGAGGCTTAGTACAGTTAAAAAGCTAGAGAGTCTTTGCAAAGGGCTTTGTTGAATGAGTAACGGCATCTGCTCGAGTATGCCGTTTAGCGTTTTACCTGAATAGCGTATGCCGTATTTACTTTGTTCTATCAAGTTGCTTAGTTCTTGAAACTCTGCTGTGCTGCTGAGTAAGTTGGTTTTGCCACTTAGAAACTGAAAGGCTATACCTTTTACGTTGCCGGTTGCTTTCCAGTAGTGCGCTACATTTGGGCCTAAGAGAATAGCGTCAGGTGCTTGAAATTGCCCTACATAATCACCGACAAAGAGTAAACCGCGACCTTCAAGCATGACGTTAAGCTCGAGTTCTGGGTGGTAGTGCCAATTGTTACCAAAGCCTTGGTAACTTTGAATTTGATTTTCTTTTAGATGAACCTGAATGTCAGATAGGTCTTTTTGCCAGCTGAACACACGAATGGAATGGCTCGAGTTTTGACTTAAGGGTTCTAGAATGGCTTGGTTTAGAGTTATCACTAATTGTCTACAATCATTATTTTTCTATTTTCTTTATTTTAGTGAGATTATAGCATTAGTTTATGAGGTTTGAGTTGAAGTATTGCGAGCTTTTTTTGCTTATACTGAATTACATCTAAAAATGAGTTTTTGTGCCTTTTTAAAGGCAGAAAGAAGGAATTATGAGTTACACGCCGCAAAAGTCAGATAAGTTTACCTTTGGTCTTTGGACGGTTGGCAACATAGGGCGTGACCCTTTTGGTGAGCCTACTCGCCAAGCGTTGAGCGCACCTTATATGGTAGAGAAGCTTTCTAAATTAGGTGCTTGGGGTGTTAATTTACATGATAATGACCTTGTGCCCATTACGGCAAGTGCGCAAGAACGCGACAAGATTGTTAAAGAATTTAAGCAAGCCCTTGCAGATAACGGCATGGTTGTACCTATGGCAACCACTAACTTATTTAGTGACCCTGCTTTTAAAGATGGTGCCTTTACCAGCCCTGATGCAAACGTAAGAGCTTACGCCTTACAAAAAACCATGAATTCTATGGATTTAGGTCAAGAGCTTGGCGCGAGTACTTACGTGTTTTGGGGTGGTCGTGAAGGTGCAGAGGTTGATGCAGGGCAAAATGGTTTAGATGGCCTAGCTCGCTTTAGAGAAGCCCTAAACTTCTTATGTGAATACAGTCAAGACCAAGGCTACAACTACAGATTTGCACTCGAGCCTAAACCAAATGAACCTCGTGGCGATATCTACTTACCCACTGCTGGTGCAATGCTTGGCTTTATTGCCACCTTGGAGCATAGTGACATGGTTGGGGTTAACCCTGAGTTTGCCCATGACACCATGGCGGGTCTTAACTTTGTTCACGCAGTTGCGCAGATAATTGACGCAGGCAAGCTGTTTCATATTGACCTTAATGACCAAAAAATGGGACGTTTTGACCAAGACTTACGCTTTGGTGCTGAAAACATAAAAGCCGCCTTTTTACTAGTGCAACTCTTAGAAAATACTGGCTATGATGGCCCTAGGCATTTTGATGCACACGCCTTACGCACCGAAGACGAAGCGGGCGTTTGGGAATTTGCTAAAGGTTGCATGAGAACCTACTTGATTATGAAAGAAAAAGCAAAGCAATTTAATGAAGATAAAGAAATTCAAGCTTGCCTAGCTCACTACAAAGTACAAAACGAAGAACTCGAGCGTCTTTCTAAGAGCTACTCGAGTGCTAATGCTGCTGCCCTTAAGGCTGCTAGTTTTGATCGTGTAGCTTTGGGTCAGCGTGGACCGGGTTTAGAGAAGCTTGATCAACTAACCATTGATTTGCTTCTTGGGGTTCGCTAAGTGAAAAGAGATCTAGCCTTTAAGGTCGGCTTATGAGTCAAATTGCTTTAGGGCTTGATTTGGGTACAAGTGGCGTTAGGGTTTTAGCTGTTAATGCAAATGGCGAGGTCATTGCTGAGGTTAATAAGCATTATCCTTTACTCACTCCTCAACCCGGCTGGACAGAGCAAAACCCTAGTGACTGGGTTCGTGAGAGCGTTGCTGCTCTTAACGAAATGGCTGAGCGTGTTGCTGGACATGAGATTGTTGCGCTTGGTTTATCTGGGCAAATGCACGGCATGGTTCCTTTAGATGCTCAAGCTCAAGTGGTTCGGCCTGCTTTGTTATGGAATGATCAGCGTACAGAGTCTGCTGTTACTGAAATGGAAGAACGTGTTCCTCGCTCTGACATGATTTTGCGTACCGGTAATCCTGCTATAACAGGGTTTCATGTTTGCAAGCTTATTTGGATGCGCCAGCAAGAGCCTGATAATTTTGCTAAAACTAAACATTCTTTGTTACCTAAAGATTATCTAGGGTTTGTACTGACAGGCACTATGGCATCTGAACCTTCAGATAATTCTGGGACCAATTGTTTTCATTTGGCTTCAAAAACATGGGATGAAGAAGTCTTGAGCGCACTTGACTTAAACCCATCCTTATTTCCAGATGTTCTGGCATCTCATGAACAAACAGGCACATTAACGGCCGACATGGCTAAAGCTACAGGCCTACCCGCTAACTTGCCCGTGATTGCTGGTGCTGGAGATAACGCTGCGGCCGCCACAGGTTTAGGTTTGTCAAGCAAAAACTTGGGTTTGGGTAGTGTCAGCCTAGGAACATCAGGCGTTATATTTGCACCCTTAAAAGAAGCAACCCCAGACCCAGACGGCAGAGTCCACCTATTTTGTCATGCAGATGGTGGCTATAACCTACTCGGTGTAACCCTCTCAGCAGCAGGAAGTTTACAGTGGTACCACGACACCTTAGCTTCTGATCAAGCTTTTACTGAACTCCTAGAAAAAGCAGAATCAAGCCCTATTGGTGCAAATGGAGTCAGCTTCAAACCCTACTTAGCAGGTGAACGCACCCCTCACATGAACCCAAACTTACGTGCTTCTTTAACAGGGCTAAGCTTGGCTACCAATCAAGCAGACATAACCCGAAGTGTCTTAGAAGGCGTTGCGTTTAGCCTAAAAGATGCCCAAAACGTTATAAGCCCCTTAAGTCCCTTAAGCTCTGCTTTAGCTACAGGCGGAGGTGCCCAAAGTCAATTCTGGTTGCAAATGGTTTCAGATGTACTAGATTTACCTCTAAGCATTCCTAGCTTCAACCAAGGCGCAGCTTTTGGTGCAGCCCTGTTAGCCTTAAAAGGAAGCGCCATCATAAAAGACACACTCGAGCTAAGCACAAGTCAAAGCACTACCGAAGTCACTCCTATTAGCAGCAACGCTTATAAAGAGGCGTTCGAAAGATACCAAGGCATAAGCCTATAACGAAAATAGGCTCGAGTTTTTCACTTGAGCCTATTTATTGTTTATCAATTTCACGACTTAAGCGTTAAGCTTGTTTTGACCTTCTCTGTAGTAACCTTGCAAGAAAACTGCATCCCCTCATTTACACGCAATAAACTCGAGTTTGTGTTCATTTTTCAGACCCCTGAAATGCGTTGGTCTCAAAAAGTTACGCTGTACGTTTTATACTAAGCTGAA
>CAYGTA010000447.1:0-4086 GCA_964352605.1 uncultured bacterium
AGCAATATCAGCCCTTTACTGTACTCTTTGCAAGGTAAAACATGGATCAGCGGGGGGCATTTGAACAGAAACCTACGGTTATGACATAGAACTAGCTAATACCATGCTTCAAGCCAAACAAAGCCAAGCATGGCTCGAGCTTAACGAAACCCTACCTGAAAACATGCAAGCTCATGGCCGCCTTCGCTTTATAACAGCCCAAGCTGCCCTGGCTGAAAACAAGCTTGCTCTTGTCAAACAATTCTTTGACGACAAGGTTGTGATTGCCGATCTTAGAGAGGGCGCAAGCCAGCTCACTGACCTCTGGTACAACTACCACGCGCAACAAATAAGTAAAGCAGAAGCTATAGCTATAACTGATGAACTCAAAAAACGAGTAGAACAAGAACACCCCATACCCAAGCACTTTGACTTTAGAATGCTCGAGTCTTAGCCCAAACAGCGCCTGATGTACTTAGTCAAACCCTAAAAAGCTTTGCACCTGAAGGTTTAAATAAAGCCGACAAAAGTCGACGATTTTAGAATGCCCCTAAGTGTATGTTTTTTTCAACACCTAAGTAAAGAAGGCTTAGGAAAAAAGGAGAAAGCAAACTGGAAATTGCCAAAAACACTCGAGTTGCTTAAATTTTAGAACATTATGGTGATATTGCTCCTGTGATGGATATTTTTGGCATTAAGCGTGTGGCTGGGTATTCTATTCGCAAACTGCTTACTAAAGCGGTTACGGTTGAGTGGGCTGCGCGTATCCACCGTGTTCCTTTAGATGAGTTTATGCGCATGCGCTATTTCTGTAGCTTACGTTGTCGGCATGATTATAGTTGGCGTACTGCTATGCCTAGCCTCAATACTTGCGTTAAGGGAAAAACCTGAATAATTAAAGATTTTTAGCTGTATTTTTGATTTCACTCATGAGTGCTAGTTCAATAACTTGCTCGAGCGGTGTTGTCTTCCCTTGGGTCCAAAGGTCTTCAAATGTTTCATTGCCTAAGGATCTGCGAGCATTTTTAGTTGCGAGACTAAAGTCTTCTTGATCTTGATCAGTCAGGGGTGCCTGAATTTTATCTCGTAAAGTTTGTACTGAAGCCCAAAGAGGTACAGCTAGTTCCATTTGCTTTTCAGCCATAAGTAGTGCCACATTCCCAAGACACATAGCTATACCTAGTTTGTCATTTATCGCCTGGCTGATAGTTAAACTTGTTTTATATAAGGTGTGTGCAGCACTAAAATCTTCTTGTTCTTTAGCTAATCCAGCAAGATTATAGTAACCGAGGGCAATACCAAACTCGTGATGCAGATTCTGAAAAATATCTAGACTTTCCTGATAGTAAGCTTGTGCTGAAGCATAATCCTTAAGTGCTTTGGCAACAACAGCTAGGTTGTTAAGGGAACCTGCACAACCAATATTCTCCTCTAACGCTCGAAAAGTGCGCAAACTTTCTTCAAAAAGAGATTGCGCGACAGGGTAATTTTCTTCTTGATAAGCAATCGTACCTATACGACTGTAGGAAGTAGCCACGCCATTTTTATCGCTTAAGTCTTGATATATGACCAAACTTTCTTCATAACACAATCTGGCTTCTGCAAAGTCTCGTTGCTGGAAAGCGAGTGCTCCTGAAGCATTTAGCAGTTTTGCACGCAACTCAGGATGTTTCTCCGTATAGTCTAAAGTTCGTTTGAGCCACACGCGACCTTGCTGAAAGTAGCCGTGAATATACCAATAGTGCCCCAAATACCCTGCTAATTTCAGGGCTTCTTGTATGTGGTTATGTTCTAAAAACCAAGCAAGTGCTGTGTGAAGGTTCTCATTGTCTACATCAAGGCGAGCCAGCCATGCCTTTTGCTGCTCCGTCACAAGGTGTGGTTCTGCTTTTTCAGCAAGCTTCAGGAAGAAATTCGCATGTTTTTCTTGTGTTTGTTTTTCTATTTCTCCTTGTTTAGCTAGTTTTTCTCGTGTAAATTGATAAAGCAAAGCATGCCGATCAAAGCGGCCTTTAGAACTTACACGAAGTAAAGACTTATCAACAAGACTTACCAGTGAAGCAAGGGTTGCGTCTGCAACGTCTGAGGCGGCTTCTCGGTGAAAGCCTCCGCGAAAGACAGCTACCTTAGCAAGTACATCTTGATCTCTTTTGCTTAGTAACTGCCAAGAGTAGCCAAAGGCTGCTCTGATGCTCTGATGCCTATCTTTAATGTTGGGTGAAACTGAACTTAAAAAGTCTAAGTTGCTTTCTATTTCTTTTACAATTTGGTCTAAAGCTAAAACCCTGACCCATGAGGCTGCTAGCTCAATAGCTAAAGGGTTACCCTCAAGTAAGTGAACAAGGTTTATGACGTGTGGAATAGATTCTTCATCTAGGTTAAAGGCAAGGGTAGCCTTCTTGGCTCGTTGAACAAAGAGTTGGATTGCTTCTACATAGTGTAGGTCTTCAGGTTTGGTATGTGCGTCTGGTAAAGGTAAACCTGAAAGACTAAGCACATGTTCTTCTGTAAGCTGTAAGCGCTCCCTTGACGTAATGATTAACTTTAGCTTTGGACAGTCTTTTAATAACGTAGCAGGAAGCATAGCAGCGTCAATTAATTGCTCAAAGTTATCTAGAATCAGCAAAACCTCTTTTTGCTCAAAATAACCTATGATTTGCATTAAGGGTTCTTCTTGGTCTTGTAAGCTTAAACCTAAAGTATTAGCAATAGACGTTGGTATTTCTTCTCCTGAACTCAAGACATCTAAAGGAACAAAGAAAACCCCATCTTTAAAGTAACCTTCACTTACCTGATCATTAGCAGCCTGAACAGCTAGGCGTGTTTTTCCTATTCCTCCAGGTCCATGTAAGGTAATAAGGCGGCAATGAGCTTCGCTAAGAAGATCAGCAACTGCTAAGCGTTCTTGATCACGACCTACAAAAGAGCTCGTTGATTGAGGTAAATTATGTTGACGCTCGAGTTCTGTTTCTACAGTAGTAATAGACTTTGCTTGCTCTAAGCTAAAATCAAGATTTAGTTCTATTCCATACGCTTCAGCTTCTTCAAGCACCTTAGCCGATAAAGGGTTCTTGGCTAACTTTAAAAGATGGTAAATCCGCTGAAAATCTTCAGGATTAAGTTCAGGCGCACCCGCAAGACTATAAGCACGTTCAGCATACTGACCTGTTTTCATGACATCTTTAGCTAGTTCTCTTTCAGCCTCTTGTAAATAACGCTCACGAACCTGAGCTGCTAAGTATTCACGAGTACTAAAAACCCATTCTTCAAGCTCTTCACCTAAACTTAAATCAAGACCCTCTAAAAAAGCACCCTCATAAAGCTCGAGTGCTTTAGCATCGCCTTGTTCAAGGTAACTAAGTAGTTCTTTTGCGTCACACTCGAGTTGAGTCCAGACTCGGTCTGTATCGCTATCAAAGGCATCTGGAATTGCTTTTTTGAGTTTTGCTAGTGCGGCAGATAGGCTATCTCTGGGGTCTTTGGTTTCGTAGTAAAACCATTCTGCTAGTTCGCGTCTTGCCTTTGGGCCTTCTAATGCTAGGTAGGCCAGTAGTAATAGGGATTTGGTTCTTCGAAACTTACTGCCTTCTAGCTGTAAGCCTCCGAATGTGAGAAGACGCATGGTTCATTCTAAACCTTAAACCCATTAAAGGTGAATAAGCCAAATTAACTTGCTAATAGAAAATGGTCGGGGCTTTCTAAAAAACGGTCGGATTGAGGTCGGAGTTCTTTTTACATACTAAGTCAACTCCAAAGGAACACAGGAGAAAAACCAAAGGAGGTTCCAAAATGAACCGCAATAACAACAAAGAAAAGCAAGTTAACTTAGGACAAAACATTCAAGCAGAAAGAAAGGCATCAGTCATGACCAAAAATAACTTTCACTCATACGCAGTTTCAACTTTCATTCTTTTCGTAGCTCTGTTCTTTACAGCGTGTCAAACAACCTCGGTACCTATCCCACAAGTAAGCTCAGTGGCAATTACTGCACCTACAAGCACTACGCTTAAAGTTGCTGAAACACTGACCTTAGCAGCAACCGTCACTGGCACTCCCAACCCCTCTCAACTCGTTAATTGGGAATCTGATAAACCAAACATTGCAAGT
>CAYGTA010000448.1:0-1182 GCA_964352605.1 uncultured bacterium
GCTGGGGGGGCTTTAGCTGTTGACCGTGAAGCCTTTGGTGATTTGGTAACAACTACGCTTAATGAGCACCCAAACATAAGCATTCATAAAGAAGAACTCACCCGTATTCCTGAAGGTGTTGTGGTAATAGCAAGTGGACCGCTCACCTCAGATGCTTTGGCGCAAGATATACAAAAAACAGTTGGCATGGACTTCTTAGGTTTTTATGACGCAGCTGCGCCTGTTATAGATTTTGACAGCATAAATACAGATATTGTGTTTAGAAAAGGACGCTACCAACAATCAGCAGACTACCTGAACGTGCCTTTTAGTAAAGAACAATATGACACTTGGTTTAACGCGCTAGCCGAAGCAAGAAAGCACACCCCGCATGACTGGGAAAAACTCGAGTTTTTTGAGGGTTGCATGCCCATTGAAGAGATTGCGCGTAGAGGCTATGACACGCCACGTTTTGGTCCTATGAAGCCGGTTGGGCTTGAACATCCTGAAACAAATGAGCGCTTTTTTGCCGTAGCGCAGCTTCGCCAAGAAGATGTCCGCGGGCAAATGTGGTCTTTGGTGGGTTTTCAGACGGGGCTTAAGTGGGGCGATCAAAAAGAACTCATTAGGCTCATGCCGGGTCTTGAACAGGCCGAAGTGGTTCGTTACGGGGTTATGCACCGTAATACTTACTTAAATGCACCTAAGTTGCTTAATGCTGAACTTAATTTACGTGAGCAACCAAGGTTGTTTGTGGCAGGTGTTCTGGCTGGTACAGAGGGTTACCTTGAGTCGTCAGCAACAGGTTGGCTTGCAGGTACAAATGCTGCTAGGCAAGTGCTAGGTTTAGCGCCTTGGCTACCGCCAGAAAAATCAATGCTGGGTGGCTTAACGCGGTATTTAAGTACTGCTAATAGTGATAATTTTCAACCTATGAATGCGAACTGGGGGCTTGTGCCTAATGCTGAGAAAAAGCGAGGTATGGGTAAAGCAGATAGGCGTAGAGCCATGTTTGCAAGTGGCTTAACTGCTTTTGAAACTTGGTTTGAAGAGCAAACTCGAGCCTTAAGCTAGACTAAGTTTTAAAGGATATTTTTCCCTAGAATAAGCTTAAGGAATTAGGTAAACTTAAGCTTATTATTTTGCTTGGAGGCAAACTATGTTTGGTGAACATTTTTTATTTACTGCACTTATGGCAGTCAT
>CAYGTA010000448.1:1282-4046 GCA_964352605.1 uncultured bacterium
ATCTGCTCAGCAAACAAGCCTTCTCCTGTCATTCGGTAGTTAAAACGAGCATCACTCAAATTGCCATTACGCATAGCCTTAATGCGATTCAAAACTTTATTTTTACGCTCAGGAAAGTGCAACTCGAGCCAGTCTAGAAATATGTCTTTTACGCCGTAAGGTAAGTGAACTATGTTGTAGCTAACAAAGCTTGCGCCAGCTGCTACACTTGCTTTTACAAGCGCTGGTATCTCATGATCAGTTAAGCCCGGAATGATGGGGCAATTAAGCACACCCACAGGTATGCCTGCTTCTGCTAATTGACTAACAGCATCTAGTCGATTTTGAATGCTTGATGTTCTTGGTTCCATGACCCTGCGTAAGTCTTCATTGAGTGTTGTAATGGATATAGATACAGACACGCAGTTATAATGAGCGAGTTCTTTTAGCAGCTCAATATCTCTTAAAATAACTGCGTTTTTGGTTACTATAGTGACAGGGTTACGAAACTCAGCTAATACCTCTAGGCATTGACGGCTCAGCTTTAAGCTTCTTTCTATGGGTTGATAAACATCTGTAACGCCACTAAAGCCAATCACTTGGGGTTGCCATTTGTTTGCGCTTAACTCTTGTCTTAATAGCTTAGCGGCATCTGTCTTAACCATAATTTTTGTTTCAAAGTCTAAACCTAAAGAAAAGCCTAAGTACTCATGGGTTTGGCGTGCATAACAGTAAGCGCAACCATGCTCGCAACCCCTATAAGGATTAATACTGGCGTTATAGCCAATATCAGGACTTTTGTTATAAGCAATAAAGCTTTTAGAGCTGTCTTTATAAAGCTTGGTGCTTGGTTTTTGCTTAAAATCTTCGAGCGTCCAGTCATCATAATTAGGTACAAGCTCAAGACTCTCAAAGCGATTTTTAGGGTTTTGGCTTATGCCTCTACCTTTGTGTTTAGGTTCATGCATACCTCTAAAGCATAGCTTAAATACTTAATAATTAAGGTATTTCTACCATCGCTAAATCCTAACTCTGGGCTTCTCAAGAACAGACCCAAAAGACTCACTTGCAAATCACAGTAATAAGGTCGGAATTAAGCTAGACTCTTCTTTACTTTATGAAAAGCCTTGTAGATAGTTACGGAAGAGTCATTAAAGATTTGCGTATCAGCATAACGCCACGTTGCAACTTCAAATGCACCTACTGTGACCCTATGGCCTTAGGCCACAACGAACCCATAGGCACCGTCACCGTAAAAAACGTAGCTGATGTCGTACAAGCTGCCGCCAACCTAGGCATGGAAGCCGTTCGCTTTACCGGCGGAGAACCCCTATTACGCAAAGACCTAGCCGACATGATTCACCATGCCAAAAAAATAGTCGGCATACCCGACGTAGCCGTAACCACCAATGCTAGCCTACTGAAACGCCGCCTACCCGAACTGCTAAAAGCAGGCCTAGACCGCGTAAATATATCCATGGACGCAATCAATGCAGATGTCTTTAAAGAAGCCACCCAAGGCGGCAGCATAAAACAAGTCTGGGAGGGCATAGAAGCCGTCATGGAAGCAGGCCTAAAACCCGTAAAACTCAACGCAGTGGTCATGCGAGGCGTAAACGAAAATGAACTCATACCCCTAGCACGCCTCACCAAAGACCAAGCCATACACATGCGCTACATAGAATACATGCACCTAAACAACGCAGCCGCAAGTGACTACAAAAACGCCTTCATGGCAGGCAAAGAAATAAAAAGCATACTCGAAAGCGAATTTGGCACACTCGAGCCTGTTGAAACTGACCCGAGTGCCCCTGCTAGGCTTTTTAAAGTACCGGGTTGGCAGGGTGCTATTGGCTTTATTAACCCTGTTTCAGAACCTTTTTGTGGTGCTTGCAGCCGTATGCGCTTAACGAGCGATGGTCGCTTAAGACCTTGCCTTATGACGGATCGCGAAATAGATATTCGTGAAGCGCTGCATCATGAAAACCCTATAGAAGCCATTCAAGAAATGTTTTTAGTGGCAGCACATCGTAAAGTAAAAAGTGGCATTGTAACGCCTGTAGATAGACCTAGAACCATGGTTGCTATTGGTGGTTAGAGCGTAGATTTCACAAGACAATAGTTAGAAAAAATTTCTTTCAGTAATCACTCGAGGGCTGTCGGGAAGACCGTTATAAACTTCTGGGGTATCTAGTAACTCTATTTTGCTAATGCTTTTACTACCGCTTACATTTACACTCCAGAGTTTAAAACTGTCATTAGATCTAGGGTCGTCAACATTAGCTTTTAAGTCAGAACTAAACCAGCTTCTAAACCCGCCGTGCAGCACAATGAACTGTTCCGTATTATCTGTAAAACTAACTTTTAAGCTATAGTCGCAACCTGAATGACGGCAGTACCAGTAATTTTCGCTTGTGTTAGGCACAATGCTCGCAAGGTCAGCAGCATTTGTAGGGTCTAGGGTTCGCATAAGATTACCTGTGTAACTTAAAGGCTCATAAATTTGAGTGAGGTTTGGTTCAAAGTTAAGCACCCCATTAGTTAGCGAAGAAACACTTGCAGTAACAATAATAGTTTGAACCGGTACATTACGGGTTTCAGGTAAGCCAGCATCAAGCCCGTAAAGCCCGCCATCAGTCGTTCGTCGCTCTACAGCAACAAACCGCTTATCCAAACTATCCCAACGACTGTAAAGCATACTCGAGTCATCATTAACAAACACTTTACCGCCACTATAGCTGTGACTACCGTCATCAGCAAGGCGGGTTACACCCTCTAAGTAACG
>CAYGTA010000449.1:0-4044 GCA_964352605.1 uncultured bacterium
ACGTAATCAACTCTGTAAGAGTTTATGAAGTACCTTTTCGGACTTGGTATAACATTAGAAACTGACATAGGGTTGTTGTTGCGTTTTAAAATGTCGATGATAAAAGCCAAGCTGACTTTTATCATCGACAGGGTCTAATATCATGGACTGGGTCTAAGCATCACCCTTTTTGGCTTTTTTACTTGCTACCTTCTTTTTAGTCTTTGTTTGTGTAGTTGTTTTAGCTTCTTTTAAAGAAGTCTTCGTCGCAGTTTTTGACTGGCTTTTAGTTGTTTTCTTAGCTTTGCTTGCCCCAGTTGCTTTTTTGGGTCTAAGTTTAGATTTGCTTTTCGGTGCAGGTACTTTAGCTAACAAAGCAGCAAGTTTATACTCCGAGGCAAGCTCGAGTTTATAAGCTGTTTTAAGGCTAGTTTCTAAGTTTCCTTTTGCTTCTTTTGCTAGCCACTGAGTGCTAGCAAAACTTGTGCTTAGCAGGCGGTAACGTTCTTTATTAAACCAGCTTACTCCCTCATGCTTATTTACCTTTAAGAAAGCTTGGCTTGCTTGTTGCGTGAGTAGGGCAGCAATAAGGTCTTTAAGCGAAGCTGCATTGTCTTGCTTTTCTGAGCTTAGTAAGAGCAACTGAAATAAATCAGCTTGCTCTTGACCGTAGTTTTTACTAATGTATCTAGCTAACCTTAAAGCTTCACTTGCCTGACTGGTATTTTTAAACGAATTGCTAAGCGCCCAAAGCGTGAAAAGGGGTTTTAAGTCAAACCCAATCTGAAGGTAGTCTCTAAGTGCAGCTTCATCAGCTTCTAAACTAGCCTCAATAGCTTCTGGAGCTGCAAGCTTTTCTAAAGCCTTTATATGACGCTTAAAGGCTGAGCTACCATCAAACAAAAGGTTCAGCCCTAACGCTTTAGCTGCACCTTCCAAATCACTTAAAGAGGTTTCAGACTCAGTAATAAGTTTTGTTAAAGCCGCAAAAACATCACTATAATCTAAATCTTTAAGCTCCTCAGAAACACTCTTAACGCCACGACCCTGTAGCTTATCAAAGAGAAGCTCGAGTTTGCCATCAATATCTAAAACTTCTTGAATATCTAAGTAAACGCAGTATTTAAAAGCTTCTAACTCTTCATAAAAACCCTGATCGGCAAGCTGTTTAGAGCGCTTTAAAAACTCAAGGCCTGTTGTTTGCTCGCTAAGAATCACAAAATGTTTGTCGCTAGACTCGAGTGCTAAGCCTTCTGCAAGGTCACGTTGTTTGAGTTGATTATCTTGTTTGTCTTTGTAGGAGGCTGAGCGTTTAACCCAACCTTTTGCGGTTTGAAACTTGTTGTTGTAGAGAATGAGTGAGGCTTTGCCGTTATAGTTATTAGAGTAAACAAAGACATCTTCATTTATGCTGCCTTCAGGCGTGTAGAAGTCGTAGAGTAAAAAATTGTCTACTTCAGCAAATTCTGCACGGCGATGTAAAAGTGGGAAAATATCATGGTAGTGCCTGTTGATTAAGCTGCTGTCAGGATGTTCTTCCCATTTGGCACGTCTGTACTCCATGCCGTATTTCTCGTGAAAGCCTTCAATTTGACCATGGCCAAACATGGGTAAGCCCGGCATGGTTGACATGAGTAAACAAACGCCAAAGTACTTATCGCCATTACCAAATTGTTCAATGGCGCTTTCTTCATCTGGGTTATTCATAAAGTTAACAAAGCGCTTCATGATTTCAGGGTCAAACTCTAAAGTATTTTTTATGCTCTGGCGGTACTTTGCGTTTTCTTCTTGCATGAGCATGTTCATAAAAGCACTGTTATAAACGCGGTGCATTCCGAGTGTGCGTACAAAATAGCCTTCCATCATCCAGAAAGCTTCAGCTAACAGCAGCGTGTCGGGTAATTCTTCAGCGACACGGTCAACCACTTCACGCCAAAACTCATTGGGTATGGCAGCTTCAAAGTCTTCATGGCGCATACTGCCATATTGACTTCGACTAGGAATGGCTCCTCCATGACCGGGTTCAGGAAACCATAAACGCTGAATATGCTGCTTAGCTAAGGTCATAGCTGCATCAAAGCGAATAATAGGGAATTTACGAGCAACATGCAAAATGGTTTGAATGATAGCTTCCCGCGCTTCAGCGTTTAAGTAATCAATTTGCGCCGTATCATTCCAAGGCATCGTTGTGCCATCATTACCATGATAAATATAGCAGCTTTCACCTGACCATCTATCTAAACGTTTAAAGACAACAGCAGCATCACTATTATCAAAATAATGATCCTCTAAAAAGATACCTACACGCTCATCTTGAGATAAATCAGGTCCATTAAAGCTGTAACTTGGGTAAGGAGGATGTTCAACTTGTAAAAACCAATCAGGATGCTCAACGACCCAGCGAGCATCTATGCCTACATGATTAGGTACCATGTCACTTGCTAAACGAATGCCTCGCTGCCAAGCACGTTCACGTAAATCTTCATAAGCAGCGTCGCCACCTAAATCATGCGCAATCTGATAATCATAAAGCGCATAAGCTGAAGCTACTGCGTCAGGCTGACCCCGAAGATGCTTAATGCGTTTAGACGCTTCACTACGCTCCCATAAACCAATCAACCATAAACCCGTAAAGCCGCGCCTTGCCAACTCATCTAATTCACTATCAGGAATCTGATCAAGCCTAGTAATATCTTGCTTATAGCTCTTAGAAAGCTGATCAAGCCAGACATAGCTACTCTTAGCAAGCATGACCACACGCGGCATCCAAGCTTTATCAGGACTAAAGCGTTCATACTCAACACGTTCACGCTTAGTAAAAGGCTCTGAACCCATCGTTACAAAATCAAGCACATGTGTGGGCGGAGGACCCCCCCCAGCAGAAAACCCCATCTTTTGTTCTTCTTTATAAATATCAAGCGTAATTAACAAACGCTCAAACAAACGCTCAAACTCTTCACCCAAAATAGGCAACCAAGCATCCTGAATAAAACGAAGTTGACCCTCTAAAGAATCAGGACTCGCCAAGGCAGGCGCGCGCAACATATCAAATAAAGAGCCTTGCCCCTCACGTAAAGGAGCCTGCTCAGCAAAAAAATCTTTTAAAACTTTAATAGTACTTTCATAAGCCGTTGTTTTTAGACTCGAGTCATCTAGCAATTCATTAAAGGGCTTCAGGGCAGGGTTTGCGTTGCTAATCCAGAGCATAAGGAGTTCTTCTAAAACAACTTCACGGTTGGGTACGCCATCAATTTCTGCATTTAAGTAGTCATCTAGGCTTTGTTCATTTTTGAATACAGCTGTTGCAGGAAAAAGATAAGCAAAGGTCTTAAAGGTCTGTTCTAAAGGCTCATCACTAAAACGCTCATTTAGCGTTTGCAGGGCTTCTTTAATAATGTTGGTATTAATGTTTTTACGGTAATTTGCAATGAGCAAATGCAGTATTTCATCTAGTAAACCAGCAGCGTGTAAATCACTTGCTTTAACGTTTAAGTCTTGGGGTTTTCCTTCATTAAACTTAACGCTAAGTTCCTGCGCTGTTTTAAAGTCAGCAAGTAAAAGTTGACCATGAATAGAAAATAAACTTTCATTTAAAGCGTAGCGCTCTCTAGCATAACGAGAAACATGAAACTCACGGACGGCACCCTTGAGTGAAAAAGGTAAAACAAATGTCTGAATCCAAGGTGATATCAACAGAGCCTCCTTATAAGCAATCCATTACCTTATCAGTATGACATGCTAATGCCCAAGAAGGCAGATAAGTAAGCACTCGAGTGTCTTTGACTAAGTCGTACTGACGCATGCTAAGCCCAGAAAGACGAGTTGTCATTAGCTTATGAGCCTGAGAGTGTTGTTCTGTTGGCTTGCTATAGCAGTTTTCATCTTTAACACAGCATCGACTTAGCCGATCCGTTTTTACTCAGCTAGTTCGGCATTTAAAACACTGCAAGTGTTTTAAATGCCGAAAGGCTATAACTTCGTTTGTGCAGGAAACAATCAAATTTTGATGGGTAATACCAAGCTGAATTATAAATGTCGTAAGACTTTATAATTCCGACCTAGGGG
>CAYGTA010000450.1:0-4041 GCA_964352605.1 uncultured bacterium
TAGACAGCAAAGCTATCAAATATGTAATGCACCACCATTGACACTCAAGGCTGCTTCTTTAACTACTTCAGCTAGCGTTGGGTGAGCATGAACGGTTCGCGCAACATCTTCACTACTAGCCCTAAAGGTCATAGCAGTCACCAATTCAGCAATCAAATCCCCAGCATGCGCACCAATAATATGTGCACCCAAAATCTCATCTGTTTTAGCATCCGCCAGAATTTTAACCTTGCCATCTGTCTCAGCAATAGCTCGAGCTCGACCATTCGCCATGTAAGGAAAAACACCTTTTTTATAGTCCCTACCTGCCTCTTTAAGTTGCTCTTCAGTTTGACCTAAAGTCGCTATTTCAGGATGCGTATAAACAATACCCGGAATGATGTTGTAGTCAACATGCCCAACACCCGTTTTAAGCATTTCAACGCAAGCAACACCATCTTCTTCAGCTTTATGCGCAAGCATTGGCCCCTCAATAACATCACCCACAGCATAAATACCTTTAATATTTGTTTCAAAATGCTTATCAACCTTTATTCTGCCCCGCTCATCAAGCTCGAGTCCTAAAGCTTCAAGACCTAAGCCCTCAGTGTTAGGTTTACGACCTGTTGCGACCAAAACACGATCACACTTAATGGCATCTTGCCCTTCTACTTCCACAGTGCAGGTTTTACCTCGCTTCGAAACCTTAGTGACACGCACACCAAGTTGAAACTCGAGTCCTTGTTTCTTAAAGATTTTTAAGGCTTCTTTAGCAATTTCTGCGTCCATGCCGGGCAAAATGGTATTGGCATACTCTAAAACCGTTACTTTTGCACCTAGACGCTTCCAGACACTACCTAACTCTAAACCAATAACACCCGCACCAATCACCACCAAATGTTTAGGCACTTCGCTATAATTAATGGCTTCGTTACTAGTACTTATACGCTCACCGTCAGGCTCTACCCCCGGAATGCTTGCCACACGGCTACCCGTAGCAATAATAATTTTGTCAGACTCGAGTGTTTGCTCTGAATCGCTACCTTGCACGCTGACTTGTCCTGCGGCTTTAATCGTTGCTAAACCTTGAAAAACCGTTATTTTGTTTTTCTTCATAAGGTAAGCAACACCGTCTGTGTTGGCTTTAACCACAGCATCTTTACGCTCGAGCATGGTTTTTAGGTCTAGCTTTACATCACTTACATTTATGCCGTGTTGTTGCAGTTGTGTTTCTGCCTGATGATAACGCTCGCTTGATTCAAGTAAGGCTTTGCTGGGTATGCAGCCTACCCTTAGGCAAGTACCCCCAAGGGTAGCTTCTTTTTCGACAATGGCTACGTTATAACCAAGTTGGGCTGCACGTATGGCAGCTACGTAACCACCAGGGCCTGCACCAATAATAGTGATATCAAATTTAGACATAAGAAAAACTCCTTATAAGCACTTAACTATAAAACGAGTCGCTTTAATCGAATGTAAAGAATTGATAAGCGTAGCGTTTCTAAACTTAGTTGAGGTATTAAATCTATGCACGCTCTAGGCTTATAACAACGGAAGTTCTTGTAGCAATTCAAAATACAAACATCCCAACAGAACGACAGTCCGTCTTTAATTGTAGATTTTAAGGTATTAACTTTTATTCTGGCTGTCAATCGCCTAATTTATCGCTCCTTACTTTCTTCATCTAGGTATACTCTTAAGCATGAATATTCTTCTGGCCAGCAGTGAGGTCTATCCTTTTTCTAAAACAGGGGGCTTGGCAGATGTTGCTGGTGCACTCCCTGAAGCGCTCGTAAAATTAGGTCATAAAGTTTTAGTGGTAAGCCCTTGGTATAAGACCTTAAAAGGCAATACCTCACCTTTATGGGTTGGTGATGAATGGGTAGCCTTTGACAGCAGTATTGAAACTTGTGGTATTGGTCATTTGCAGCAAAAAGGCGTTGATTACGCCTTTGTAAGTCACAGTTTTTTTCAGCGAGACAGCCTTTATGGTTACGAAGATGACGTAAAACGCTTTTGTTTGTTTACTCGAGCCATTCCGCAAGCTGCCGCCAAACTAGATTTTGTACCCGATGTTGTGCATGCCAATGATTGGCACACAGCTTATTTACCGATGGTGTTAGAGCACGGCTGGCACATGCCACATGGGTTTGTCCGCAAACCCAGCGTATTCACCATTCATAATGTACAGTACCAAGGAAACTCTGCGCTTCAAGACACCTTAACGTGGTTACGGTTGCCTAGCTTCTTAGCAGATAGCTTTATGAATTATTTTGGCAGTGCTAACGCCATGCAAGCAGGTTTAGGCTTTGCTGACCATGTAACCACAGTAAGCCCAACTTATGCTCAGGAAATTCAAACAGCCGAGTATGCTTACGGGCTTGACGGCACTATGCGGCATATCTCAAATAAGTTATCAGGCATTGTAAATGGTATTGATACGGACATCTGGAACCCTAAAACCGATACAGATATTGCGCAAACCTATACACAGAAGACTTTGACAAAGAAACACCTTAACAAACAAGCCCTGTGTGAACGTTTTGGCTTAGATGAAACTAGACCCCTTATGGCAGTGGTATCTAGATTAGCTGAACAAAAAGGCATTGATATCTTTTTAGCTGCAGCTACCGAGTTACTATGGCAAGACTGGAATATAGTGGTTTTAGGTTCAGGTGACGCTGCCCTCGAAGCTGACTTGCAGCGCTTAAGCAGCCTAAACCCAAAACGCTTCGCAAGTTATGTTGGTTATGACGAACACCTAGCGCATCTAATCTATGCAGGGGCAGACACGCTAGCTATACCTAGTAGATTTGAACCTTGCGGCTTAACGCAACTTATCTCTATGCGCTACGGAACCCTACCTATCGCCAGAGCTACAGGGGGATTAGTAGATACCATTAAGCATAGTGAGACTGGCTTTTTGTTTGAACACCTAAGTCCAGAAGGCATTTTATGGGCCAGCAAAGTCGCGCGAGATGCTTTTAATAATCAATCCTTCTGGCAATCCATGATGAAAAACGCCATGCAAGAAGACTACAGCTGGGAAAAATCAGCCCGAGCTTACATAGAAATTTATGCGTCTGTGACTAAACTTTAACGTATGAATGCGGATGTTCCTCAGATACCAACCGAAGCAAGTTGGCGTGCCTTACTGAAAAATGGTCAAATTGATCAAGCCTTACTAAGCTACCAACTAAACGAAGTGCCCGACACAGAAGAATTACATGCCCTTAAAACGCTTTCAGCAATTCGGAATGCATTACGAGAAAAAAACTGGCCAAAAGCCATTAAACTTGCTAACAGTAATGAAGATGCACCTGACCTGCTAGATTGGGCAAACTTAAAAGAGCAGTTAGTTCAACTACAAAGCAGCGCTGAACTTATAGATAAACACGATAGTACTGAAGCTTTAACACAGCTAGACCAACTAGATTCAAACCTACTCGAGCCTGAACTTGAGACCTTACGGGGTACAGCATTTATTTTTGAAAATGAAATCGAGCGTGCCAAAGCGTCTTTTCAGCATGCCCTTAGTTTAGACCCAAAGCACTACAGAGCCTTAACTAATTTAGGTAATCTTGCTTTAGAGGAAGGTGAAACCAATAGAGCCGTTGAGTTTTACGAAAAAGCCTTAAAGATAGAAGCGGATTTCCCAAATGCCCTGCATAATTTAGGTGTTGCTTACCGCAAAAAAGGGCATATGAATCAAAGCATTAAGTACCTAAAGAAAGCACAAACCGCAAGCCAAAAAAATCTACGCGAAGAAGCTCGAGCTTCTTTAAGTGACACCAGTCCTCAGTTAAAGCGTTTTTTCAAATGGGGTCTTTATGGCGTTATAGCAATTGTAGTTTTTTTAGTTTTACGCTCACAAGGCTTAATTTAAAGCTTATTTTGGACTCTCAAACTTTTCATAAGATGCGTTCAAGAGTAACTCGAGTGTATGCTTAAGTTTATACGTTTAGCATTTATAGGAAATAGTTACGCTTTATACTAAACTGACCTAATCGTGTCATAAGACTTGACGAGTCTGAGCTTATACCAAGTCCGATAATACGCTTA
>CAYGTA010000451.1:0-4035 GCA_964352605.1 uncultured bacterium
ATAAAAATACTGCAAAGCTCCATTCACTTTGCAGTATCTCTTTAAATTTAATAGCTCTACGCCAATATATCAGCCATAGCTTCAAAAGCTTCTTTTAGTTTGCTTAAGTCTTTGATACCTGCTTGAGCCATATCAGGCTTACCGCCACCGCCACCACCGGCACGTTTAGCAAGTTCCCTTATAATGTTACCTGCATGAGCACCTTTAGCTTGCCCTTCTTTTGAGGCTTTTGTTACCAACAAATTACCACTAGCAAGCACTACAATATCTGCCTTCGTTTTGTTAAGCATAGTATCAGCAGCGTTACGCAATGCAGCTGAATCTAAACCTTCTAAAATACTAGTGACATAACTATAACCTTTAGCTTCTTTAACATCTAAGCTAGCCCCGCTTGACGTTTGTGCAGCCGCTAGTTTATCGCGCAGCGTAGCATTCTCTTTTTGACTTGCCTTTAAGTCATCTTGCACTTTAGCAATACGCTCAGCTAAACCTTCAGGGTTAACGCCTAGTTGCCTTGCCACACTATTTGTGCTTGCCTTTAAATGCTGAACATACTGCATGGCTGCCATACCTGTAACAGCCTCAATACGCCTAATGCCCGAAGAAACAGACTCTTCTAGCGTTATGAGCAAACTACCAATCTCCCCTGTTCGGCTTACATGGGTACCGCCACAAAGTTCAGCTGAAATCGTCTTACCTTTAGCACCCATACTGACCATACGAACGCGCTCACCGTACTTCTCACCAAACAACATCATAGCGCCAGCTTCACGCGCTTTCGCAATGGAAGTCTCAACCCAATTCACTTCAAAATCAGCCTGAATCCAACGATTAACTAACGTTTCAACCTTAGTTATTTCCTCTTCAGTCATAGACTGCGTATGAGAAAAGTCAAACCTAAGACGCTCAGGCGTAACTGAAGAGCCAGCCTGCGCAACATGCTTACCCAAAACGGTACGCAAAGCCTCATGTAAAAGATGCGTGGCACTATGATGCTTCTGCGTTTCCAAACGACTAGGGTCAACCACAGCCTGCACCAGCTCACCAGACTTCAAACTACCCCGCAGCACCTTAGCATTATGAACAAACAAACCCTGAGGGCTCTTAACCGTAGATGTAACAACAACAGCCCCCCCCGCATACTCGAGCTTGCCACCATCACCTATTTGCCCGCCACCTTCGGCATAAAAAGGGGTTTGATTAAGTAAAATTTGTACATTTTGACCTTCAGCAGCTGTTTCTATGAGTTCTTTATTGCTTATGACACCCAGCACTTTTGCTTGTGAGCTTGTTTCGGTATACCCTAAGAATTTTGTTTCGCCATGCTTGGCTAGCAGTTCATCTAAAGCAGCGTTAGTTTCTGCGGCCATGGCATCTTGCACTCTACCTGAACCAGACAGCTCACTGTGCTTAGCTTGCGCAACTTTATAGCCTGTTTCGTCTACGGTTTTACCGCGCTCTTCCGCCATATCAAGCGTAATTTCATAAGGAAAGCCATGCGTTTCCCAGAGTTTAAAAGCAACTTCACCAGAAAGCGTATCGCCATCTAAGTCATCTAATAACGCCTCTACACGCTTTATGCCTGATTCTAAGGTTTTTAAGAACTGCTCTTCTTCATTTTTAATAATGCCTTCAACCCGCGTTTGAGCTTCTTTTATGTCAGGATACGCTTGACTCATTGACTCCACCACGCCAGCCACAAGCTTATACAACATAGGTTCATTTAAACCCAGCTTGTAAGCCTGACGTGAGGCACGACGAATAAGCATTTTGATGACATAGCCAGCACCCTCATTACTAGGCATAATGCCATCAGTAATAGCAAACGTAATAGAGCGAATATGATCAGCAATAATGCGATGCTCAACACTCTTTATATCTTCATAAGCTTTGCCCGTAAATTCAACAATCTTACGAATTGACGGTTGAAACATCTCAGTAGCGTAAGCATCTTTAGCGCCGCTAACCACAGTCACCAAACGCTCCAAGCCCATACCCGTATCAATACCTTTTTGAGGTAACGGGTTAAGCACGCCTTCTTTAAGATCAAATTGAGTAAACACCAAATTGTAAATCTCTATGTACCTGTCACCCATGCCTGTATTAGGACCCGTCTCATCACTACTGCCATAATCAGGACCACGGTCATAAAAGATTTCACTACAAGGACCACAAGGACCACTACGCTCATCTTTAAGTGCGTTAGCAGGCCAAAAATTCTCAGCCTCACCCCAACGCGACATATGATCTTCAGGAATACCTATCTCTTTAGTCCAAATATCATAAGCTTCATCATCATCATTAAAGACTGTAATGTAAAGCTTATTCGGGTCAATACCCAGCCAGTCTTTACTGGTCAAAAGCTCCCAAGCAAACGCAGCAGCCTCACGCTTAAAGTAATCACCAAAAGAAAAATTACCCAGCATCTCAAAAAATGTGTGATGCCGTCTGGTACGCCCAATATTCTCAATATCACTATCTTTACCCCCCGCACGCATGCACTTCTGACTTGTAGTCACACGCGGCCACTCACCCTCATAACCCGGAAAAATAGGTTTTGCACCCTGAAAGTAAGGCTTAAACTGCTGCATGCCCGCAACGCTAAACAAAAGCCCTGCATCTTCACTTTTTAAAGACGCGCTGGGGTAAATAAGATGCTTTTTAGATTCAAAAAACTTTAAAAACTTCAAACGAATTTCATTCGGATCAACTTTGCTATCCATAACGCACTCCTAAACAACCTTGCAAGCATAACAATAAAAAATGACCTTGTCTCACAGACAGGTCAGAATCTCGGCGATACACAATTACTGCAAAAACAGCTTAGTGTACCGCGGTTAAGGCCGCTTGGTTTGTTGAAAAAATCAACATCTTAAAAAGATTGTACTCGAGTCTTTAAAACTTGTAAAGCTTTTTTGTTATTTTGGCTTCTTAGCTTTGAAAAGTCTCACAGCTTTTACGTTAAACTCAGTTATGGAGTACATTCCTTATTTAAGAAGCATGGTGGGTACAAAGCCAGTCATTATGGTGGGTGCAGGCGTTGCCCTTTTTGATAAGCAAAACCGCATGCTGTTACAAAAACGAAAAGACAGCCAAACATGGGCTTTGCATGGTGGCTTTATGGAAATGGGCGAAACAACTGAAGATACAGCCAGACGCGAAGTACTTGAAGAAACGGGTCTAAAGGTCGGTAACTTAGAGCTTTACAAAGTCTGGACAGAAGACGTAAAAACCCTAGCAAATGGTGATCAAGTACAAATTGTGCACATCACTTATTTATCTAACGATATCTCAGGAGAACTCAAAGCCCAAGAAACAGAAGTACTCGAGCTTAAGTTTTTTGAACTT
The DNA here is from genome assembly GCA_964352605.1 of uncultured bacterium. Taxonomy (GTDB): domain Bacteria; phylum Deinococcota; class Deinococci; order Deinococcales; family Trueperaceae; genus JAHEBB01. The sequence continues at coordinate 3,349 of CAYGTA010000451.1, forward strand.
GATGACTTACCTAGTGACTTATTTAAACCGCATGCTAGCTTGATTCATGAATTAACCTTGCTAAAAAAAGAGGCTCACTAAGCATGAGCCTCTAAGTAATCCTTTTTTTCAATTTAAGTAATAACCTGATACTTACCATTAAAGTAAATAAGAGGTAGACCCTCTTGCCAATTAATCTGCTCTATTTGACCTATAAAGATAGTGTGATCACCTGCATCTACTTTATTAACAGTTTGACAAAGCATTTGACCAAGGGCACCCTTAATAACTGGAAAGCCATCTAAGTCATCAAATTCTGGTTTTAAGTCATCATCCCAACCTGCAAAATGATTACTAACACGCTCTTGACCTTGCGCCAAAATGCTCACCCCGTACTTTTCAGTAGACTCGAGCTTAGCGTGTGATTTGGCTGTTTTGCTTATGCAGACTTGTACCAGAGGGGGTGTTAGAGATACGGACATGAACGCACTTACTGTAATGCCGTGAATGTCTTCACCTTGCCTCATGGTGACTATGGTTACACCTGAGGCGAAGCGCCTTAGGGTTTGCTTGAATCCTTCATCTGTTATTGCTGGCATCTGCTGCCCTCCTAGCTCTATCATACCCAAACTGCATCAGCGTCAATACTACTAAAGTCTCATAGAGAAAAAGTGAACTTATTGATAGCAATGGGTGGAAGGTGAAAAG
>CAYGTA010000452.1:0-4020 GCA_964352605.1 uncultured bacterium
GGTTTGCGGTGGCGGGGGTGGCGGTGCTGCGGGTTTACTTTCTTTTAAAGCTTCAAGTAGTTTGGTAGCTTCATCTACAGAAAGTTGACCTGCAGAGAGCATTTCTAAGATTTTGCGTTCATCTGTCATTCCATTACCTTAACGTCTAGATCGCCAGCACTTACTTCAATAACCAGTAAAGCGTTACCCTCAGCGACCTTCGCAGTGAACGAACCACCCATCATGCGGTCTTCTATTTCTAGGGTTTCTTCTATATGTGCTGGTGCTCGCAATCTAAAATCACCCATACTGACAGAACCCTCAATTTCAACACTCGAGCCTGGTAATATATCTACATCAACATCACCAGCTGAGAGTTTAATTAGGTTTTTACTGTCATTAACTTTTAGGCTTACGTCAATGTCACCTGCAGCCATGCTGGCTCTTATGCCACCTATATTTCTGGCATCTAGGTCACCGGCTAGAAGCTCTGCGTCTAGGTAGGCTGCACCCTCAACATCAACATCTCCTGCTTTACTGTTCACTTCTACGGCGAACCCTTTGGGTATGCGTACACTCAAGTCACCTGTTTTACTAAAGAAGCCTGAAACCATGTCCCCGACATTTTTAGCTATATCTTCAAGGCTATCTGTTTGCGTTTTGCGTTTTTTACTGTGACCTTGTTTGAGTCTGTAAACATTGCCTTCTTTTACAAAGCCACCTCGGTTGTTATCTGCGACAGGCTCCGTTAGGCTTTCATCTACTCTTATATCTATATCACCAAAGAGCATGTTTATGGATACCCAGTTGAGTTCTTGATCTAGGGGTTCTTTTGCTTCTTTTTGCTTTACAACGCTCGTTTCGACTTCTTCGGCTTCTCTTTTGCTTTGCTCAACGCTCTCTTGAATATCTGCTTCGGCAGCATCTAGGCTAGCTTCAGCGTCACTCATATCACCAAGTGCTTCTAGTAATTGCTCAGCTTCTTCGCTTGTGAGTTTGCCCTCTACAAGCATTTGTTTTATGCGATCCTGATCAGAAAGTACTTCAGGCATTTAAATCATCCTTTCGAGTTGTTTAACGCTAACTTCTGTTTCCGTTTTAAGTTTCTTCACAAAGTAATGCAAAACGTTTGCAAGATGCACTCGAGCAGTTTTGTGCTCGCTGAGTTTCCAGACAATAGCTTCTTTACGGTAACTACCAACTTTTTCTTGTGCTAAATAATGTTGCGTGTTTAGGTTTTGCATCACTTTGCTTCTCCTTGTAGATATAAGATAAAGCAAAGTTTACAATTTGTCAAGTTTAGTTTTATATATTTATAAATTTTACTTTATATTTTGATAATAAATGGTGTTTAAGTTTTCTAATTAGCAAAAACCATTGCATTTTACAGAAATTAGAACCAAACTCGCTAAGCTCGAGTATAAGTAGTTTAAAGCCAATACTGCTTTGCTACCTCAGCAAAAGGTAGGAGGAGCATAAATTCAGCTTTACAAAACAAGAGAAACACTCAGCATTAACGCCCAAGGCTGCTTTTCATAACCACTCTGCTCTTATGGCTCAAGGCTGCTTTTCATAACCACTCTGCTCTTATGGCTCAAGGCTGCTTTTCATAACCACTCTGCTCTTATGGCTCAAGGCTGTTCTTCAACGCTTCTTTTTTGGCTCAAGCCTGTTCTTATTGACAAAGCCCTCATTCAGCACTTAAGATACCGATTAGCCGAAAGGCATGTGTTTGTTGGGAAAGACTGGTGAAAGTCCAGCGCTGTCCCGCAACGGTTAAAGTCCGAATGCCAACATACACAGTAATTTCTGTACCCCTTGCGCGGACGAGGAAGGACAGCCTAAGCGTATCTTAGACTGTGCCATCCCAACGGATGGTTTTCTTTTTTCCCGCAAGAGCCTATAGGAGGCTTTTGTGATGAAACCAATTCAACACCTCAAAGTTCTAATTTTTGCTTCTTTATTTCTATCTTTCTCACTCGCAACAACTTACCCTTACACCGTGACAGATGAACTAGGTAACAGCGTAACGCTAGATAGCGAACCCATGCGCGTCATAACCATGATTCCCAGTCACACCGAACTCCTATGCGCACTCGATGCCTGCGAAAAACTCGTAGGCGTAGATGACTTTAGTAACTACCCCGCTAACGTAAACGAGCTACCCAAAGTAGGTAACGGCTTCGCACCCAACATAGAAGCCATCGTCGCACTCGAGCCTGACCTTGTTTTGGTTGAAGAGTCAACAGGTTTAGCAGACGCTTTACAAGCCTTAGGCATAGCTGTGTACGCAGGTACAGCTCAAACCTATGATGAGGTTTTTGAAAATTTTAGGGTCATCGCTGAACTTATAAATCGTGAAACCCAAGTAGCTATTTTAAATGGTGAGATTCAGGGTAGCGTAACAGCTATAGAAAACTTAGTTGCAAGTAAGGCTGTAAAAACTGTTTATTTTGAGCTTGATGCCACCCCTTACAGTGTAGGTCCAAACTCGTTTATTGGTACGCTGCTTAGTAAAGCAGGGGGTCTAAATATTGTTGAGGCCAGCATGGGTGACTTCCCACAACTTGACCCTGAATTTATCGTGACTAGCGACCCAGATGTCATTATGCTAGCCGATGCCCCTTATGGTGAAACCGCAGACACCCTAGCAGCCAGAGCAGGTTGGGATACTCTGAGTGCGCTAGGCACAGGCAGTGTTTTTGAAATGAGTCAAGAGCAAGTTGATATAAGTAACCGACCTGGTCCGCGCATAGCTGAAGCTGTAGAATTATTTGCAAGGCTCATTCACGGTATTTACTAAAAAGCTATGCAAAAAGCCCTTACCTTAAGACAAAAACCTAAAGCAGGTGTCCGCTGGACACCTCTCAGTATTGCTTTAGCAATTCTGCTTATTGTAATGGTTTTTGCAACAGGTATTGGCAGCGTACAGCTTTCACCCTCAGAAGTCCTTCAGGCTATTAGTAACGGTCTTAGCAATACACTCTCAGGTAGCAGTGACACCATCATTTGGAAAATTCGCTTACCCCGCGTACTGATGGCTGCCTTTGTTGGTGCATCCTTAGCTTTATCAGGTGTAGCTTACCAAGGTATTTTTCGCAACCCTTTAGCTGACCCCTACTTACTAGGTGTTGCTAGTGGCGCATCTCTTGGTGCAGCACTCGCCATTGTACTTGGCGCAAGCATTCCTTTTTTTGCCACCCTCGGCGTGCCTGTTTTTGCATTTCTCTTTTCACTCTTTGCTGTCTTTCTCGTTATAGCTTTAGCTAAACAAGGCCGCAGCATTCCAACTGTTTCTTTAATACTGGCAGGCGCAGTACTAGGCTCGAGCTTTACTGCAGCAACCTCTTTTCTTATGCTTTTTTCACGTGAACAAGCCGCTACAGTACTGGCTTGGCTACTAGGAAGTTTTGGCTTATCAAGCTGGGCTAAACTCGCTAGCGTAGCACCTTTTATGCTGCTATCTGCCATCATCATTTTCTTATCAAGCCGCGCGCTTAACTTAATGCAACTCGGCGAAGATCAAGCTGCCCAACTCGGCTTACCCGTAGAAACCTTCAAGTACAGCCTTATTACTATTGCTACGCTAGCCACTTCAGCAGCCGTGAGTGTAAGCGGCATCATTGGCTTTGTAGGTCTCATGGTTCCCCACGCAGCCCGCCTAGCCTTTGGCCCTGACCACCGCACACTTGTACCCATGTCAGCTGTGCTGGGTGCCATCTTCATGGTCTTAGCTGACCTTTTAGCTCGTAGCCTCATCTCCCCTGCTGAAATACCCATAGGAGTCGTAACGGCCCTAGTAGGCGGCCCCTTCTTTTTATATTTACTAAAACGACAAAACAAAGGGCGCTTATGAAGCGTGGCAACTTAAACCTAAAGAATAGTTTCTTTTTTAATAGTTCAACCGTGAAAAGTGGAAAGTGGAAAGCCAAAAAGATAGCTAGTCCAAACTTAACAAAAATCAAAGAGCAAGCATGGCACTAAGCGTTAGCCAGCTAAGCTTCAGTTACGGCAAAACAGAGATTCTAAAAGACATTAGTT
>CAYGTA010000453.1:0-4018 GCA_964352605.1 uncultured bacterium
TTAATGCCTAAAGTGTCGCTCTCCTGTAAACACCATAATTAAACCATGCTCGTTAGCAGCCTCTATAATTTTGTCATCGTTGACACTGCCACCGGGCTGAATAACAGCACTTACACCTGCAGCCGCAGCGGCATCTAAGCCATCTCTAAAAGGATAAAAAGCATCACTGGCACAAGCCCCCCCTAGCGCGCGACCATCTGCTTTTTGCGCCGCAATCATGGCTGCGTCAACACGGCTTTGTTGCCCTGCGCCTATTCCTACAGCTTGGGCATCTTTAACCAAAACAATGGCATTTGATTTTGTGTAAGCACAAAGTAGCCATGCCATTTCCATATCTTGCCATTGCGCTTCATTAGGCTGCGCCTTCGTAACAACCTTCCAGTCAGCACGGTTCATATTTATACTGTCGGTCATTTGTAGCAAAAAACCAGCATCAACACGGCGTAACTCATAAGCATCTGTTTTAGGCGCAGAAGCTTCTAAGACACGCATGCTTTTACGTTTAGACATAAGAATAGCTAAAGCCTCCTCACTGTAAGCTCGAGCTATTAAGACATCGGCTTTAGCATTGGTCATAATTTGACTTGCAGTTTCTGCGTCTATTTCTCTATTAATGGCAACAATGCCACCAAAGGCTGATTTTGAGTCACACACAAAAGCTTTTGCGTAGGCATCCGCAACGCTTTTTTCAACAGCAACACCGCAAGGGTTAGCGTGTTTAACAATCACGCAAGCTGCCTCGCTAAATTCATGAACTAATTGCCAAGCTGCTTCAGCGTCAAATAAATTTAGGTAAGACAAGCCTGTACCTTTATGTTGAATGACGCTGTCCCACCAACCTGAACGTGATGTTTCACGGTAACGTGCACCTTTTTGATGAGGATTCTCACCATAACGCAGACTATCCGCGCGTTCTAAAGCTAAATGAACGGTATCGGGTAAATCTTTACCTAGATCAAACCAAGTGACAATAGCAGCGTCATAGGCGGCCGTATGCGCAAACGCTTTTCGTGCTAACTCTTTACGTAAGTCAGCTAGTTCATTGCTTGTGAGTGCCTCTGCTACCCGCTGGTAATCTTGAGGGTCAACCACAACCAAAACACCTTCAAAGTTTTTAGCAGCTGCCCTTATCATGGTGGGGCCACCAATATCTATATTTTCGAGTGCTTCTGCTTCAGTTACATTTTCTTTTGCTATTGTTTCTCTAAAAGGGTACAAGTTAACTACCACGACATCTACAGGCGTAATGCCGTGCTCCGCAAGTTCTTGCAGATGCTCATAACTTCGTTTGGCTAGCACGCCTCCATGAATTTTAGGGTGAAGGGTTTTAACACGACCGCCTAGAATTTCAGGGAAATCTGTAACTTCTGCAACCTGATTAGGGCTTAACCCTGCTTCTTTTAGGGTTTTATGGGTTCCCCCTGTTGAAATAAGCTCATAGCCAAGACTGCTGAGTGTCGTTGCGAACTCAACAATACCTGTTTTATCTGACACGCTCAAAATAGCTCTAGGCATAAGGGCTGTATCGTAACACGCTAAGTTCTAAGCAATAAAAATCAGGCTGACTCAAAAGCCAGCCTGATGCTCAAATAACTAACTAAAAGGACTTAGTTACCATCGCCTTCTTCTCCACTATCATCAGCAGGTGCTTCTTCACTGTCTGGTGCTTCTTCACCGTCAGATATTTCTTCTGTTGTGCCCTCTTCAGTAGCTTCTTCTTCACCTTGAGCAGCAGCTGCTTCAATAGCGGCAGCTTCAGCAGCAGCTTCGGCCTCGGCGGCAGCAGCAGCAGCTTGGTCAGCTAAGATATTCTCAACAGAAATACTCTCACGAAGCCCGTCTAACCATGTTGTTTGAAGTTCCGAGCGTTTAGTTGCTAAAACACTTGACTCAACCTGAGCACTGACCTCATCAAAAGGACGAACAGTTTCAGGTGTACGGTCAGCAACAAGCACCACATAAGTATCAATCACTTCTTCAACAACTAAGTTTTCACCATCACCATCACCAACAACATCAGTATCTGTAGCATCAGCAGTTTCATCAGTAGCATCATCAGTAACTTCTGGTGTTGTAGCAAAAGGCGTCTCAATGGTCTCAGTCAAAACAAGTACATCTGAAATCTCATTTTCAGATTCAGGCAGCGCAGCAAACGCCTCAGTCTCAAAAAGAACCCGATCAAGCTCAACAGCTAAAGAACCCGGATTAACTGTACCCAAATCAACCAGCTCAGCCGAAGCAGCTTCAGCTAGCTCGGTAACATCGCCACCCTCAAGCATCGCTTCACGAAAACTCGTCGCAGCTTCCTCAGTATCAAAATTAACTCTAGACACAATCGCTCTAGCTGGCACAGTAAAACGCGCAAGATTAGCATCATAGTACTCTTGATACTCTTCTTCAGTCGCTGTCGCATCTTTAGCAACATACGTTAAAGCACTACTAGCAATTTGGTTCTTAGGGCCAAAAAATTCAGTATCTAAATCACTAGCACCCTGAAAAGCAAGTTCATTATCAATAAGACGCTCTAAGTAAGAGGGCTTAAATAAACCCGTAATAAGCTGCGCCGTATCAGGACGAAGCGACTGAGAAATCTGCGGATCATTGTAAACCACTCGAGCTAAACTACTACGCATAATCTCTTCATCACCAACACGCGCAAGCACTTCATCATTAAAGCTATAAGTAGCACCTTCAACAGATGTTATGTTGGCATCTTCACGAAGACTCGTAAAGAGTTCTTCTAGTACAGCGGTTTGCTTTACAGCTAAAGCGTCTTCACGAACCTCTTCTTCAACTTCTTCAAAAGGTTTTGTACCCGCAGCAATAAACTCTTCTATATTTATAAGGTGGTAACGGTTATTAAAATTAATAACATCGGTTAAGCCTGCAGCTTGCAACCCAAAGGCAGCCACTGCAACTGGGGTTGGTAAAGCTGCACGCCCTACGGCTTGCGGCTCAGTACTGTCAGAAGCAGAACCAAGGGCACCACCCTGCTCAGCACGTTCAACAGAATTTTCAGTTGCTAAAGCTTGAAAGTCCGCACCCTCTTGAGCTTGCTCTAAAAGCTGATTAGCAAGCGCTTCATCATCAACAACAATTTGACGTGCAACGATGCGCTCTTCACTCTGATAAGCTTGCTCATTCAGATCATAATAAAGACGTACTTCTTCATCTGAAACACTGACGCCTTCAGTAACTTGCTCACGGTATTTTTCTAATTTAAGCTGCTCACGAAAAGCTGCCCTGAAAGACTGATCATCAAACCCCGCTTGACCAATGGCACTCAAGTAACGCTGATCATTTGCTCGACCTGCCACGTTATTTTGAACACGCCACTCGTTAACAGCATCACGAAGCTCATTATCAGAAACACGAATACCAGAAGCAGCCTGCTCTAAAACCGTCGTCTGAATTAAATTATCAAAAGCAATCAGTCTAAGATCTTCAGCAACTTCACCATCAAAACTCGTATGCCCTGTATTTTGCAGCGCTCGAGCTAATTCTATTTCACTTATTTCTTGATCATTAACGAGTAGTGCAGCAGGGCCACTATTAAGATTGGCTCCTGTACTACCAAATAGGCCTCCTATGGTAGGTGTAAAAGATACAATCATACCTAACAGCAAGGCAACCGATATTGTCCAAAGGATAATCGTGTTTGTTCGTTTACTTAACTTCATGTGCTTGACTTCCTCCTGTATACTGAAGGTATCATCTTAAAGATGATGGCTTGAAATGCACCCGTAGCTCAGTCGGATAGAGCGTTCGCCTCCGGAGCGAAAGGTCACAGGTTCGAATCCTGTCGGGTGCACCACATTTAAAAGCCTCCAGCAATGCCTTTGAATCTTATTATTTTCAGAAGCCTTTTCAGCTTCATAAAACAGCAAACGCAAGTGTAGCATGCTTTAAGAAGTTACGTCCAGAACCATGTTTTTTACATTCTTTAGAATTAACTCATGCCTTACTCAGAGATACCAATAAGAGTCTAAGAAAGCTCGTTCTAGACGAGCTTATTAAC
>CAYGTA010000454.1:0-4017 GCA_964352605.1 uncultured bacterium
ATTGAAATACTCGCTCTTTAGCTTCTCTTTTAATCCCCTAAAAGCTTCTCCTAATGATCGGAACAGCCCCAAAGGGTCAGTTCCCTTATTAAGAAAGCAAAAGTCAAGAGCTGTTTTTGTTAAGACTTTTCTAAAAACGCAATAAACACTCGTTGTTACGTCAGAAAAATACTTACCAAACAAGTGGGAAAGTAGCGCATGAATAGCACTAAGAAAGCCCTTACACTACAGAAGAACTATGTTTAAGCCAGCACATCAACCCCAAACCCTCAAGCCAAATCGCTCAACAATCATTCTGCACAGAATACTCGAGCTTGTCTGCAAAACTTGAATTCACTGGGGTCTTAGAAAATCTTTAAGGAGGGCATAATGGCAAACTTACTCGTTCTTTATGCATCACAAGAAGGCCAAACCCAAACCATTGCTGAGTTTATTGCTGATGTCCTGAAAGATGAAGGGCATACCGTTAGCTTATCTGCGGTAGAGGAACCACCTCTACTGGCAGATTTTGATGGTGTTGTTTTGGGCGCATCCATTCATTTAGGCAATTACTCTAAGGCTTTTCGTGACTACACCAAAACACATGCCCAACATTTTAATGAGCTAGCATCAGCTTTTTTTTCTGTTTGTCTTACTGCAAATAAAAAAGATGCCCAGCATATGGAGCAAGCCCAAAGCTATATTGATAGTTTAATGACCGAAGCTTTGTGGCAGCCGAACTTAAATATTAGTTTTGCTGGCGCACTTAAATTTACCAATTATGGTTTTTTTAAGACACAAGTCATGAAAGCCATAGCTAAAAAAGAGCATCTTAAAGTCGATGGTAACCATGACTTTGAATATACTGACTGGGAAAGAGTCACTCGATTTGCACTTGATTTTTCGAAGTATTTGAAACTCAATACTAGCTTAACGAAACCCAGCATAAGTACTGTTCACACAAACCCATTTGCTTAGGCTTTGATTACTCGGGCTTCAATTAAAATTATCGGAATTAAGCACGAGATAGCGTTAATTTAATGTGTTGCATTCTAGGCATAGAGCGAATAACCGAAATTACAGTGCTACTATAGCCTTTGGTAATTAAAACGCTTGCAGCGTTTTAATTGTCGAACTAGGAAAGTAAAAACAGGTGTACTAAATTGATGCTGTGTTTTACTCGAAAGCTGCTATAAACACTATCGTTCAAAGGTATTTTGAATACAGTAAAAGACCGAGAATCTAGTTTTGATTCTCGGTCTTAAGTTATGGAAAGCACAATTCTAAGAGCTATGTTTGGTACTCATTCCTAACAGGGAGTAGAGCGGGCAAGTACCAATAAAGCTAGTTAAAACCAAAACAACACCCACCAAACCAAGAATGATAGCTAAAAAACCTGTCAGCCAACCAGCCACCCAAGAAACAATAAGAAACGCACCCAGCAGCATACGAATTGTCCTGTCAATATTACTCATATTAAGGTTCATAAAGACCTCCTTCTCTTTTTACTGTAGCGCTTAAACTCGAGCTTTAAGATCGGTATTTATCTGACAATTTGGTAAGCTAATACCCTACAGGCTTAGTGTTAGATCTGATTTTGCTTTAACTAAAAAGGCTTTAACAAAGTCATGAACTTCGTCGTAATCTGTAAAGTCATAGTCTTGAGATAAGTCTATATCGCTTGTGCCTAAGGTACGCTCTAGAATTAGGTTTGCTAGGGTTTGCCTAAAGTAATCCATGCCTTTATACCGCAATGCACCTGCGACACAAAGATAGCTGCTGGGTTGCCATGAACTGTGCTTTAGAAACTTTTCTGCATATGATTTTGCTTCTGCCTGATGCTGTTCATCTGGCAAGGCGGCGCTTAGGCTTAAAGATAAAAAGCAGCTTGGGCTTTGGTTTAGTTGCTTAAGATTATCCCTTACAAAATTTAAGATGCTCGTTTGGTGCTCCCAATGATGCACTGAGGCTGCCACAATAAAAGCATCATAGTCAGCTAAGGGTAAGCGGTAAGCATCATTGGCATCTAAGAGCGTCATAGTGTATTCAGGTAGTAGCTCTTTAAGCTGCAAAGCTACATTCTTTGTTTGCCCTTCGGTTGAAGCGTAACAAACCAAAACTTGCATCATTACACAGCTCCCAAAATGGGATTTATGCCCTTAACCCCAAGACTTTCTGTAGCTAACTCTTGTTTAGGGTGAAGCATGAGTACAGGCACATGACCTTCAACCAGCACTTGCTTAGCAACACTACCTACCAAAACCTGTTCAACCCCACCACGCGCATGAGTAGCCATAGCAACAAGATCAATATTCTGCTCATCAATATATATTCTTATTTGTTCCGCTGCGTAGCCAAAACGTACTTCAAGCTCAACTTCAAAACCAGCTGCATTCAGCTCATGCTTAAAAGCCCTTAAACGCTTCACCAGCTTCTCACTAAGCACCTCTTCAAGATAAGCCACTCGAGCTAATTGTTCTTTATTGAGCGTCTCTTTTGATTTAGGAGGAATAAGGTAAATCCAGTCTACCAATGCGCCCCAACCATCAACCGCTTTTAGAAACAAAGCATCTGTACTTTTAGGATGACTCGCCACCTGCAACAAACATAGTTTATAGACACTAGGCTCGAGTGTGTTGCTTATTTCTTTGAGCATGGTGGCACTAAAATCTGTGTCATCTAGGGGTATGAGTATAGTTTTCTTTTTATCTTTTGTTGCTTCAATAGCTTCAAGTTTGGGTTTAAAAAGTAAGACGGGGATGGCTACATGGCGTAGTACTTTTTCGGCGACGCTACCCATGAGTACTCGCCTTAAGCCTGTTCTGCCATGGGTTGCCATGATGATTAGGTCGTAGTTAGATTGCGCTTCAGCAATTATTTGTTCTGCTGCTTCTCCAAAACCTACTTCGGTAGTAACGGTAAAGCCTTGTGAGCTTAAAAAGCTAATTTCGCCTGATAGTTTTATTTTGAGGTTAGCTGCAATGTTTGCTTTTAGTTCTTGAAGCTGCACTGCGTCATAAGGGTCAGCCTTAAGGAGTTTGTTATCTAGCACACCCGTGTAAATTGATGATGGAGGTAGTGACGTTTCTGCTAATTGAGGGTTTGCGCTTACGGTCAGTAAGGTTATGGTTGTAGACTTGGAATTAAAGAAATGAGTTACAACAGCTAGCGCCTGATGGCTTAATTCTGACTCATCTATTGGCAGTAAAACATTGATGCGTTTCATAACTTCCCTTTCTCATTTAAGTATCTCTATGGTGACTGTGCTTATAGGCACAGTCACCATAGCGAAGCGTCCGGTTAGACCCATTCAGTATTTTGCAAACCTTTTATAGAGTAACTTAACTCGCATTGCAGTCTCTGGAACTTACTTTAAAAAAGCCGGTTTTTTTGCAAGGCAAAGGTGACTTTAGGGTTCAGTTAGTTTTATTTTCGCTGTCTTTAGGGCTCCTAATGACAAGGCAAGGCACTGTTGTTCTTCTAATCACAGCTTCTGCTACTGAGCCAAACATAAAGCGGTTAAATCCGCGCCGTCCGTGGGTAGCTATTATCACCAAGTCATGGTCTTTTTCTGCTTCTAAAATAGCGTCTGCTGGGTTTTTGCGTTCCGCAAGTATCTTTTCAGCCGCAACGCCAGCCTCTTTAGCTATTTCTAATTTAAGCTCAAGGTGAGCCTCTGCTGCTTGCTTTGCAGATGCATAAAGCTCAGGAGCGTACTGCATAACTTCAGGTGCAGATAAAGAGTTCATAGGGTCTTCAACCGCATATAAAAAACTTACAGAAGCCTTTAAGGCTTTTGCTAAAGCTAGTCCCTCAGCAACAGCAAGTTCGCTACAATCACTACCATCAGTAGGAATCAAAATGTGTTTATACATACTCATCTCCTTTAGCTAAAGCCTAAGATTTGCAAATTCGAAATTCTGTAGCCATTATTCTGACATGCTGTCAGAGAAATACTGACAGCATTAGCTTTAAGATGTTTGTAAAACGTCCTGCATTTAGATTGTTATACCAAGTCCGATAATACGCTTACTAAAC
>CAYGTA010000455.1:0-4012 GCA_964352605.1 uncultured bacterium
AAGTCTCATAGAGAAAAAGTGAACTTATTGATAGCAATGGGTGGAAGGTGAAAAGTAGAAAGTGGAAGGTGGAAAGTGAAAAGGGATAAATTTCTGGTGAGGGTTAGTGCTTAGCGGTTCATGTCAATCATTTCAGAGTTCTTCTTAGCTGTTTTGAGTACACTAAAACCACATGAATCACCCAAAGGTCTTCTTTATCAATGATTCTTCTGCCAATACCAATTGGGGCAGTCAGGCGACAAGTGTTGTTTTAAAGAAGCTCATTAAAGATGCCAAAGCAGAAATAGTAGCCAGTTTGCCTTTAGCAGAACTCAATCATGCCAACTGGAACACAAGCACCCGAAAAGCAAACTTCTACACAAAAAGTCTCGCAGTCTTACCCTCCAACTTTCTAAGAAAAGCAGCCAAAGCCCTCTTAAATCGCCTAGTCATCAAACTACCTGACATCTGCCCAAAAGACTGGAGCGAATTTGAAGAAAAAGCCCAACAGGTTATGCAGGGCAAAATCTTAAGCCATGTCAAAGAAGCACTCGAGTCTTGTGATCTTGTCATTATTAATGGTGAGGGCGGCATTTTAGAGAATCAGCGGGAAAGCCGTATGATGTTCTTCTTAGCTTATCTAGCTAAAAAATATTTTAACAAACCCGTAGCCTTAGTTAATCACACAGCTTCCCTAGAGCAAGCTGTTTTAAAAGAAATAGCTCAACATGTTTACCCTCTTATAGATGACTCTGTATTTAGAGATCTGCTTTCCTTTAAGACTCACGCTAACTTAGGAAACTCGAGCTTAGCAGCAGATGTCACTTTTACACTCGAGCCTGCTGGTCGTGAAGATTGGCTTAAGCTTGCAAGTAGGCCCTTTTATTTTGATATTGCGGGTCATAGCTGCAACTACTTTGATGTTTCTAAGCCTTTTATTTGTTTAGGCGGAAGCTCAGTTTTTAGTGCACGGCATAAACAAAATAGTTCACCTAAACAAGCTTTAGAACAGCTCGCGCTAGCGCTAACTAAAGTTGCGCCTGTGGTGCTAGTTGCTTCTGCAAAGGCAGATGAAGAGATTTTACTTAGCATTTCAAAAAAGCTAAGCCTAGCTTTTGTAAGTTCCCAAAGCCCTTTTATGCTTGGGCTTGACCTGCTAGCAAACTCGAGCCTTTATGTGGGGGGGCGTTGGCATGGCGCTATTTTTGCGCTCCTTGGGGGTACACCGACAGTTACTTTTGCTGCTGAAACCTTTAAACTTGATGCGCTCATGCAAAGCTTTGAGTTAGCTAAGCCTTTTGACGCTTTATCTTTAGAGCATCATGTAGCAGATATTGCTGCTTTGGCTGAGCAGTATTTAGAACAAGATGGGTTAAGGCTTAAACTAAAAAATAAAGCTTCTAAGCTATCTCTCAGCGTTACTGAGCAGATCAAATTACTAAACACCTTCAAGCCAACTGCTGAAGAAGAAGTCGCAGCAGATTAACGCTTCTTACCCTAGCTAATAACACAATCGTAACTTTTAAGGCTACGGTCTTAAACTAAGACTTTATGCTATGCTCCGCTTTTGAATGACACCGAAACTCATCGCACTTGATCTTGATGGCACACTACTAAATGCCGCAGGTGAGCTTAGTGCTCGCACTCGAGCGGCTGTTGGGGCGCTTAGAGCTAGAGGTATTAAGCTTGTTTTGAGTACGGGTCGTCCTCCTAGACATGTTGAAAAACTTGCCACCGAGCTAAATTTAGCTGACCTAGTCGTTGCCTATAATGGTGCAGCTATTGTTAACTTTAAGACGGATGAAACGCAGTATCGCTATCAGTTAGATGCTGTCTTAACTCGTGAGCTTATTGCCACTATGCGCAAGCTTCATCCTGACATTATGATTGGCATTGAAACGCATCATGGTTGGTATTTAGATGAAACGCTTTACGCGCGTAGGCAGGCTAGTTTGTTTCGTGAGCCAGCACCGAAACCTAAAAATTGTGGTGATGTTGAAAGCTTTATAGAAGACAAGGTTATTAAAATCTTTTTTAGGCATGATTCTTTAGAAGCTGCTGAACTGAGTGAACCCCTTCATACTTTTGATGTATATGCAACTTGGACAAGCCCCAGCCTTCTAGAAGTCCTGCATCCGCAGGTGAATAAGCAAGAGTGCATTGCTTACTTAGCAAATCAGTTTGGCATAGCGCAAGAAGACACCGTTGCTTTTGGAGATCAACATAATGATAAGGAGCTTATAAGCTGGGCAGGCTACGGCGTAGCTATGGATAACGCTAGTGATGAACTGAAAGCCATTGCTGATTTTGTTACGGCAAGCCATAATCAGGATGGTGTTGCAAAGGTTTTAGAGCGTTGGATATAAAGAAACAAACGTTTTTGGCCTTAGATGTAGGTGAGGCGCGTATTGGTCTGGCAGTAGGTAGTTCTGACTCTTCTTTTGCCTTTGGTCGTAGCTACTTGGTACGAAAAAATCTTGAGGCTGATATTAAAGCCCTTAAGGCAAGTATGCGTCAAGAACGTGCTGATGCGCTGGTCTTGGGTTTACCTAAACGCACAGATGGCCAAGATTCACTTCAAACCCAAAAAGTTAGAGACTTAGCTAAAGTCTTAGAAGAGGCTGGCTGCACCGTCTTTTTTGAAGATGAGCGTTTTACTACTCGTATTGCCACGGCGAACATTTTGCAAAGTGGTAAGAAGAAAAAGAAACGACAAGAAAAAGGCTTAGTAGATGAAGCTTCAGCTATTCTTATTTTAGAAAGTTTTTTAGAAAAACTCAGAAAAAACCAATTTTCGCCTAGTAAACTGGAGGGACTGTGAAAGATACTCAGCCTTACTCAGATGACGCTTCAAGTCAAACGGATAATCCTTTTCTTAATACTAATGTAGCAGCAAAAAAGAAACGCGTTTCACCCTTTAGGCGTTTCCTCTTAGGCTTTACACTTTTTCTACTTTTTGTAGCAGCATCTATGGTTGTTGCAAGGCAATACCTAAATCAGCAACTAAGTCCCATAAGTAGTCAAACGCAAAGCAGTGAATTTGAAGTCATGCCCGGCTGGGGTGCGCAACGCGTAGCAGGGGCTTTAGAAGAGGCTGGTTTTATTAGGAATGCGCGTGTTTTTTCGCTTTACTTGCGTTTTAATGATTTAGATACCCAAATTGGTGAAGGTCTTTATGACTTATCACAAAGCATGAGCCTAGATGATATAGCAGCCAGCTTAGTAGCGGGTGGCAGACCTCGCACTCAAAGACTCGTCATTCCTGAAGGCTTTCGCATACAAGATATCGCCAGAACCATTGCAGCAACAGGCTTTGGTGAAGAGACAAGCTTAATGAATGACTTGCTAAATCCTGATACGAATTTAGAATTACCTGAAGGCTCGAGTCTTGAGGGCTATTTGTTTCCTGCTAGTTATGATGTGCCTGTTCAGAGTAGTTCTGATGATGTTTTGAATTCTATGCTATCCCGCTTTGAGCAAGAGTTAACGCCAGAGGTTGAGGCGCAACTGAGTGCTGAGGGCTTTAGTATTCATGATTGGGTTACGCTTGCCAGTATGGTGCAATCTGAAGCTGCTAACTCGGCTGAAATGCCTATCATTGCGGGTGTTTTTCGTAATCGTCTTGACATTGGCATGCTTTTACAGTCTGACCCGACTGTGGCTTATGGTTTAGGTAAAGACTTGCCTGAGCTTAACTTTCCTGCGGGTGACTTTGATGTCGATCATGCTTGGAATACCTACACTAGACCCAGTTTACCGTTTGGCCCCATTAGTAACCCTGGTCATGATGCCCTTCAGGCGGTGCTGAACCCTGTTAGACAAACCCCTGACGGCATTGATTACCTGTACTTTTTACATGGTTTTGATGGTGATACCAAAGTCTTTAGACCTAACACGAATTTAGCTGATCATAATAGCGATGTAGCACGGTACTTGCGTTAAAGATAAGCAATATAACAGTTTTCAGGTTAAACACACCATCGACTTAGCCCATCCGTTTTTACTCAGCTAGTTCGGCATTTAAAACTAGCTA
>CAYGTA010000456.1:0-3996 GCA_964352605.1 uncultured bacterium
TTCCAGAAGAGCATAGGGAAAGCAGCAAACAGTAAGAAAAAGCCAAAAGCAATAGCAGCAGTAGGGTTGTTGCGACGTCTCATAGAAAACTCCAATCAAACCTAAATGGCTAAGAGTTTAGATAAAGTAATGATAAATAAACATTCTAATTTAACGGGCCTCACCATAGACCCAAGCCACCTTAAGGTTTACCAATCTTAGGAAATACAACGTTCCAAAAGCGTTCCAAGCAAGAGACTTAAACTTTCAGGCTGCCTTAGAAGCCTGATATGGCCTTTTGCATTTAAACCTTTTGCAGTGTTTTAAATGCAAAAGGCCATATCACACAAAAGTTAGGCGATAAAACTACTAATACTAAACTGATTAGATCGATAAAACTGAGTGAGTCAGAGCTTACTCCCCGAACCTGTCTCGACTACGTCGGCAAGGTCGGAATTATAAAGCAGTGCGACAGTTATAATTCAGCTTAGAATAAATTAGGTAGTGAAACAGCGATCTTTAATAGCAGAACTGAGCTTCTTTTTATGGAGCGTAATGATGGAACAGTCACGTGTTTACCTTGAGGTTGGACCAAAGTTAATAAGTGCTAGGTTACCTCAACTAGAACTAACAACTTGCCTTAAGCGTAAACGCTCAGGAACATCAGGATCATGAGAAGGTAAATATAAGGTTGGTGTACTTAAACAATAATCACGAACACGCTTTAGTGTTTCTTTAGCCTTTTGTTTTTCAAAAGAAACACCATCGGGTTGTTGCTTTAGCATTAAAGCTTGCGTGTAGGACACGTCACTAGCTAAAAAGAAACTAAGCTTATCAGTCTTAAGCAAAACAGAGATATGCCCAGCGGTATGGCCTGGTGTTGGCAGTATGTGAACATCATTTGCTTTTGTAAGCGTAAATGACTTTGGAAAGGGACCTACTTGCTTAGCTTCAAACTCAATCAAAGTAGGTTGATACCAGCTTGGCCAAAGATGAGAAAGAGAGCCATTAAGACGTGCCAAAGGACGAGTAGCATCTCTGTATTCTTGACTAGAGGCAAAATGTTTAGCTTTAGGGAAGTACTGAAGGCCACCCATATGATCAGTATGAAAATGAGTGGTGATAACAGTGTGTACCTCCTCAGGCAAAAATCCTAATACTTGCAGTTGATTTCCAATCTCATCACTAGGAGACACATAAGTCTTTGCTAAGAAACGGTAATACGGATGCCAACGAGGCCAGTACCCAGGTCTTGAACTTCTTGCTGTTTCACCCGTATCAACAAGAATCAACCCTTCAGGATGTTCAATCAGATAAGCGTAAATGGGTAAGGGTTCAGTCCAAGTTTTATCACGAAACAAATTAAAAAGAGGATTACCTTGCTGACTTCCTTCTCGTTGCACTGATTTTATAGCTACTGTTCCTGTTTGAATAGCATGAACACGCATAATTGCTTCTCCTTAAGTAAAAGAGTGCGTAACGCACTTAAGCTCAGCATGAACCAAATAGCAATAGTATTCAGCCATAATTGTTTAAACCACGTGTCACATTTGTGACAACTTCGGTCGCCAAGCTTGCTCATGCAAATCTTCTGGTTTTAGTAAATGAATACCTGTAGAGCTTGTCTCTACTAAACCCACGGTACGTAAATCACGAAGAGTTCTAGCAACTACCTGACGTACCGAACCAATCGCATCAGCAAGTTCTTGCTGAGTAACATAAGCAATGAGTTGATCATCTTTTTGACCTGTTGCAGCCAATTCAAGTAAATGCCATGCAACCTTCTGCCTAATCGTTGCAAACGAATAACCAGCGAGGGTTTCAAGTAAATCAAACACGCGTCGTGTGACTTCTTCAGACAGCAACCAAGCAACCTTTGCATCGCTCTGCCCTAATTTACGAAGCAGCTCAGAGCTGAATATAAGTCCTGTTGTATTCGTTAAAACCTGTGTACTTACTGGTGCACCACGACCAATAGTGGCAGGAATACCCACCAATTCACCTGAGCGAGCATAACGCACAGTCACCTGACGACCATCAGGAGAAGTCATATACATACGGAGGAGTCCTGAAGTAATCAACCCAAAACTTGGTTGCTCCCCCATTTCATAAATAGTACTTCCTGCTGGAGCACTTAATTTTATTGATGTCTCCAACAATTGTTCTAATGCTTGAGGTGGAAATTTAGCCAATAAGCTTTCAGACAGAGCTAAACGGACATCTTCTTTAAGAGTATGCACATTTTTTTCAAGCATGACTTCTAAGGTATCATCTTGCCTCTAAATTGTTTGAAAGATACACAGATACAAGACAAATCTAGTAAAGATAGATACGGTATCAACAATAAACTAGCATAGGTAATTTTGCTATTCTAGTAGATGGGAGAGGCAAGATTTACCAATACTTTCACAGACTAGGTTCGATGCAATTACCCTTCTTTGCAGACGAAACCTCTATAACGCATTCATAAACAAAAGCGCTTGATCTGCGAAACCTGGCAATCCTTCATGTCCAAAGTCAGGATAGATTGCAGGTGCTTTTTGGGCCGGGATCTTGTTATAGGCGGCAAATTGTGTAGAGGGCGGGCACACAGTATCCATAAGTCCTACAGCCATGAGAACTTCTGCTTCAATACGTGGGGCAAGATGTTGAACATCGATATAGCCGAGTTTTGTAAAGACTTCATTCTCACGTTGATGGAGTGGATCATAATGGCAAAAATAGGTTTGCAATTCTTGATACGCATCTTTCGCCAGATCCATTTCCCATACACGCTTATAATCTGGCAGAAAGGGAAATTCTATTGCAGTGCGTTTTATCGGTGCAAGTGCGCTGCAAGCAAGTGCTAAGCCACCACCCTGACTACCACCTATTACACCAATACGCTCTGAGTCAACTTCAGGCATCGCTCTGACGATTTGAGCTAATTGCGCTGTATCAAGGATTATGTGCCGAAAAAGCAGATTATCAGGCTCACCATCAAGCCCACGAATGATATGCCCATGATGACTTGTTCCTTTATGACCCCCAATATCTTCTGACAAGCCACCTTGACCACGTACATCTAGCGCTGCAATTACAAAACCTGCTGCAACATAGGGTAGTAAATCGAACCAGTTACCTGAACTTACAGTCTATCCATGAAATTTCAAAATAGCAGGATTCTTTTTTTCGTTGTTCTTCGGGCCCGCAAACTTTGCATGGATGCGTGCACCTTTTACACCGGTGAAGTACATTTGATAGCATTCTGCAAAATCTACCTGAAAGTCTGCTAAATTGCTGGGGCATTACCTGGTAAAGCTTTGGTAGCTTTAATATCTTTCTCGGATAAAGCAGATGGACGACCCCCTAATTTGCCACGTGCTCTAGCTGGGGCTAACCCTGCTTTCGTGCGTTCTCGAATAATAGAGCGCTCAAACTCAGCTAAGGCACCAAAAACATGAAAGATTAGCTTGCCACCTGAGGTGGTGGTATCAATGTTTTCAGTGAGGGATTGAAAGCCTATGTCTTGACTCTGTAAATCTTCAACGGTTTCAATCAGTTGACGCAAGGAGCGAGCTAAGCGATCTAGTTTCCAAACGACAAGCGTGTCACCTGAGCGAATATAGTCCAAAGCAGCTTTTAACTCAGGTCGATCGCGTTGAGCGCCCGACGCTTTTTCAATAAAGATTTTCTCGCACCCTATCTTTTTCAGAGCGTCACTTTGTAAATCTGGGCTTTGATCTTGTGTTGAAACACGAGCATAACCAATAAGCATTCTTCTACCTCCTAAAAGTCATCTTCAAGATAGCTTTTGAGTGGTGAGGTTTCAAAAGGTAGTTTTAGGAGATTAAATTAGGGATAGTGGGTAGAGTACGAAAGGCAAAGGAGAGTCTCCTAAAAACCCTCCTTTTTGAGGCTCTCACAGTATTGAGAGTGCATTCCTAAAATAATAAAGAGCTACCTTCAAGCTTAAAAAACCAGAGGGTAACTCTCCTTAAATTACAAAGTCTTTACAAAAACCTACACTTCTTTCAA
>CAYGTA010000457.1:0-3962 GCA_964352605.1 uncultured bacterium
GTAATCAACTCTGTAAGAGTTTATGAAGTACCTTTTCGGACTTGGTATAAAAAGGTTTAGCTTTTTACTGCTTGTACATCAAAGTTAAAGTTTACTTTTTCGCTAACGAGCATAGCACCTGTTTCGAGGATTTGGTTCCAGCTTAAATCCCAGTCTTTGCGGTTTAGATTACCACTGATTTCGGCAGCTGCACGACTTAAACCCCATGGGTCAGTTATGGTTTCACCAACATTGGCGCTAAAGGTGACGGGGTTGGTTTTGCCATTCATGGTTAGGGTTCCGGCAACAGTGTAGCTACCATCTGCATTTTTGCTGACATCCGTACTTTTAAAAATCATTTTGGGGTTAGTTTCGGCGTTAAAAAAGTCAGCTGATTTTAAGTGACCGTCACGTTTTTCGTCATTGGTATTTATGCTGTTTACATCAATTTCAACATGAACTTCTTTTAGAACGTCTCCATCTCTAACAACTGATCCAGTAAACGTATCAAAGCTACCTTTTACAGAAGCAATACCCATGTGTCTTACTTTGAAATCAACACTACTGTGACTTGCATCTATGTTCCATGTATCTGCCATATTTAGTTCTCCATATAAATAGTTTAATATTCACTTATTTCTAAGCTATTAAAATACTATATGTTGCACTATAAAAAGTAAAGTACTCTGTGATACACACCAATTGCTAATCTAAGCATTTTCAGTTGCTATTACAAAAGACCTTACGCAATTCTGCTTTTTGGACTTTGCCCATAGCATTCTTAGGCAACTCAGGAACAAAGAAAATGGCCTTAGGGGCTTTATAGTTCGCTAAATGCTGTTTACAAAAATCATCGATAGCAGCCTCATCTTCCTGAACACCTTCTTTAAGTTCAATAACAGCAAGCACACGCTCACCCCAATCACTATCAAGGCAACCAATAACGGCACTCGCAGCAACCATAGGATGCTGCGACAAGACAAGCTCAATCTCAGGCGGATAGACATTAAAGCCACCACTAATAATCAAATCTTTAGAGCGACCCTTAAGCACAAAATAACCATCTGCTTCACGCAAACCCAAATCACCCGTCTTAAGCCAACCATCAGTCGTAAACGCCTCAGCCGTTTTCTGAACTTGCTGCCAATAAGCCTTAAACACATGCTTACCCCGAACCTGAACCTCACCAATTTCACCATCAGCAAGCAACTCATTATTAGCAGGATTAACCACTCGAGCTTCAACCCCCCCTAAAGGCAAACCTACAGAACCAACACGCCGCTCACCCGCGTAAGGGTTAGACAAATTCATACCCGTCTCAGTCATACCGTAACGCTCTAAAAGCGTATAACCAAAGGTCTTTTGAAAAGCCTCAAAAACATCATCAGGCAAACGAGCAGAACCAGAGGTCATAAGCCGCATATGACTCAAATCATGCTGACCCTTAGCCTCAGCTAACAAACGACCATGAATGGTAGGAACCGCCATAAACACAGAAAAACGCTTAGAACACAAAAGCTCGAGTGTTCTAGAAGCAGCAAACTTTTCAAGCATGACCGTTGTCGCACCGGCGTGTAAAGCAGCATGCAGCGCAACCATAAGTCCATGCGTATGAAAAATAGGCAAGACATGTAAAAGCACATCAGTATCAACCCAAGCCCAAGCGTCATGAAGCGCCTCAATGCCCGCTGTTAAATTCTCATGACTCAACTCAGCACCCTTTGGTCGACCTGTGGTACCACTGGTATAAATCATAAGCGCAGTCGCACGAGCATCTGAAACAAAATCAGGCAAAGCGACATCAGATTCGCTAGGGGAGAACGGCACAGTCGTATCTAAAAACAAACTATGCTCGAGTGCCAAAGTAGCAAGCATACCCTGCAACGAAGCCTCTTGGTTAACGTCTCCAATAAAAACCTTAGCAGCACTATCGTTAAGAAAATACTCGAGTTCTGACGCAGGAAAAGCGGGGTTTAGTGGCAAACTAATAGCACCAAGCCGCATAGCTGCAAGGTGATAATAAACAAACGCTAAACTCTTAGGAAGCTGCAAAGCAACCCTGTCACCGTTACGCACACCAAGACTTAAAAGCTGCTGAGCTGCAGCCACACAATTTCTTTCAAGTTCAGCATAAGATACTCGAGTTATGTCTTTTGCGCTATGAAACTCAATAGCAATTTTCTTTGAATAAGTTTGACAATTTTGGAAAAGTTGATTTAAAAAAAGCATTAGCTACACCTCTAGCAATAAAGTACTCTAAGCCTATCAAACCCAAGACTAAGTGTGCGAATTTAACTTAGTTTTGACATGACAGACATTAGGTCTTAACTAAGAAATAATGGGTACTATGAAAAAGAAAGCAAATACAAAAGTTCCCCTTCATCCTCATTTGCAAGAACGCTGGAGCCCAAGGGCATTTAGTTCAAAAACCATAGATGATGACACGCTCACCAGCCTCTTTGAGGCAGCGCGTTGGGCACCCTCTTCACGCAATTTGCAGCCTTGGCGCTTCATTGTTGAAAGCCAATCTGACCCGCAAGGTTTTCAGAAACTAGCTGACTGTGTTATGGAGAGTAACCGAGATTGGTCGCAACATGCCTTTGCGCTCGCAGTTATTGTCTCTGAAAGACAAGCTCCTGATTCAGATACGCCCAATGGTACTGCAGATTATGATGCTGGCCAAGCTGTAGCTGCTTTAAGCATTCAGGCTATGGAAAAAGATATTTTTATACACCAGATGGGTGGAGTTTACAGAGATAAAATTAGTGAAGCTTATGATTTGCCGCAAGGCTATGCACCCATTGCGGTACTGGCTATTGGCTATCAAGGGGCCTTAGAAGATTTACCTGAAGCTTTACAAGAACGCGAGAAGGCAGAACGCAGCAGAAAAGACTTAAGTGAAATCGTATTTAAAGGAAGCTGGGCGGAAAAAAATTTAAGCTAAATGCAGAGTTTTTTAAAGGCTGTCCTCCTAATAGCTTTCTGTATAGCAGGACAGCTTAATTGTTTTTAGGCTTAGCTTTATGGATGAAAAAATTAAGTTTCAGCTTGTGTATAGCTAATCAGAGCAAAACTTTTAAGGACCTTAGGGCAATTGATCAAAGGGTCTTTAGTGCTTGCTTTTGAATGCTTCAGCGAGATTCTGTTGTATTTCCAATAAGTATTGCACCATCTGCTCTTCTACCTCTTTCTTCATCCCTTAAGAGCTTCTCCCTTTGGTCGGAACAGTCCCAAAGGGACAGCTCCCTTAATAAGGGAGCCTAAAGTCAAAAGCTGTTTTGGTGCAACCTTTTCTGGACATACAACTGATATAGGCTTTTGCCTTTAAAACGCTTAGCTAGGTTTAAAGGCCGAACTAGCTGAGTAAAAACGAATAGGCTAAGTCGATGCTGTGCTAAAGATGAAAACTGCTATAACATCAGCTTTAAGGTGTTCCAATAATAACCAATGCAGAGCTGCATGATTTATCTGCAAAGTTGTAAATGGCAGAAAGACTAATTTAAAGTCTTCACAGGATCAGTTTTGCTTTTTCTCTGCCTGTAAAAAAGATAAGCAGCTAAGCCAAGAGGACCAAAGAACAAGGTAAGAATAATAAACAGACCGGGGTTCATACCCCAGTATTTGGCATCTCTAAAAATCCAGACACCTGCAAATAAATCTAAACAAATAACATGTGCCCAAACTGCTAAAAAAGCCCAATCGCTAGTCAAGCCAAGCCTAAGCGCATCAAAACTAAGACTAACCGAACCTGCAACATCAAAAAGAGAAACAACCAAAAAAAGAGCGTAAATGCAACCCAAAACCATATAAGGCCAGTAGGCCATAACAAGTCGCTGAGTAAAGCGTGTTCTAGGAAACAAAAGCATGCCCACCCAAATGGGCATAGGCAAGATATTTAGTAAATTAAAAAGGGTTTCAGGCATTTGTCTATAGTAACGAGATTATGAAAGCGACACTAGTTGAAAAAGCACAGACTTAGAAAG
>CAYGTA010000458.1:0-3940 GCA_964352605.1 uncultured bacterium
TAATCCGATATATGATGGTTTCACCAGCATCTCTAAACTATCAGGAAGTACTTTTAGCTAAAGGAAATACTAGTTATGGAAACCATGAAAGTTGCCACCATTACAGGCAAAAGGCAAGCCAGTCTGATTGATCGATCTATACCTAAGCCAAAAGATAATTGGGTGGTAGTGAAGATACATGCCTCACCCATGTGCACAGAGTACAAAGCTTGGTTTAGTGGTAGTGAAGGATTTATGGGACACGAGGGTTCAGGCGAAGTGATTGCGATTGACAAATCAACAAAATTAAAGATTGGTGATCGTGTTGTTGTAATGCCTCAGCTTCCTTGTGGTTCATGTGGTCTCTGCCTTTCAGGGGATTATATTCACTGTGAGCAAACTATCGATTATCAAGCTTTTTCAGGACATGAAGGTAAAAATGAAACCATGGCGCAATACATTTTGAAGCCTGACTGGATTTTACCTAAAATTCCTGAAGGAGTTTCATATGACCATGCGGCCTTAGCTTGCTGTGCTCTAGGGCCAACGTTTGGTGCGATGGAACGCATGAAACTAAGTGCGCAAGACACCTTACTCATAACAGGTTTAGGGCCTGTTGGGCTAGGAGGTGTATTAAATGGAAAGTTTAAGAAAGCTCGAGTTATAGCTGTTGACCATAATAATTGGCGTAAAGCAAAAGCCCTTGAGCTTGGCGCTGATCTTGTTTTAGATGGCAACGAAGCTGATGCTATAAAAAAAATAAAAGACTTTACAGCTGGACTCGGTGTCAATGTCGCCCTTGATTGCTCTGGGAGTCCACAAGGTCAACGCTTTGCGATCGACGCATTATGCCGTCGCGGAAGCATGGGTTTTGTGGGTGAAAGTAATACTGCTATAGAGTTAAAACCAAGTGCTGACATGATTCGTAAGGGCATTAGCTTAATAGGTGTTTGGCACTACAACTTAGACCTTTTCCCTCAAATTATGGAAGTTATTCAACACTCTCCCTCAATTGAAAAGCTCATTAGTCACACTTTTTCTTTATCTAATATCCAGCTAGCTTTTGAGACAATTGCCTCTCAAGAAACAGCAAAAGTGATACTTCACCCTTGGCAGTAAGGAAAAATGATGATTCACTTCTTGGATTTAAGTTACCCCATAGAAGGTTTACAAAATACTGAATGGATCCGTACGTAAACTCGGCGCTTCGCTGATACGCTTCGTTCGGTACTTCGTGATTTTCGTTTAAAAGCCTTTAGCCAAGAACAGTCCTGAAGCAAAGGAGCGTAGCAGCTATGAAGGTCGGTACTGAGCAATCAAAGACTAGGGTAGCTTCACTAGAAGCGAGTCCTAAAGTAGCTTCACTAGAAGCGAGTCCTATCATGCCTCTGGTTAACGACTGTTTGAGTGCAACGCTAATAAACAAGACTATCCGTAATTAAACAAGCTCGAGCTTCAAAACATAAGCATGATCACAAGGAGGCATAGTTGGCAACATAACGGTCAGACCTTTGGCTGATTGCTCAAAACTTAAAGCTTCACCATTGCCCAGTAAACTTATTTTCTTAATACCTGAAGCAGAAACACTCGAGCCTTCTTTTAGGCTTGTGAGTGTGATGCTGCCTTGGTTCCATGCGAGTAACGTGGCGTAGAGGGTTTTGTCATTTTGGGTAAAGCGTATATCTTCTGTTGTGAAGGCGCTTCGTTTGGTGTCCGTGAAGTGCCCTTCCGGTACTTGAGTTGGGCCTTCTCCATAAACTTCCCAAGGGCGAGTGTTATAGATAGCTTCGCCGTTTATTTTCAGCCATTTGCCTATCTCTCGAAGCATGTCTTGTTCTTCTTGTGGAATGCTTCCATCGGCTTTTGGACCAATATTAAGTAGCAGTGCACCATTTTTACTGACAATGTCTACTAGATCTTGAATGAGCCAAGCGACAGGCTTGTAGTCATGATTTTTTATGTATCCCCATGAGTTTTTTGATACGGAGGTGTCGCTTTGCCAGAATTCATCTCTTATTCTGTTAAGTTGTCCTCGTTCAATATCAAAAACAGTTGTACCTTTAGGGAAAGAGTCAAACTTATGATTTATGGCAACACCTAGCCCCCACTCTGCACCTCTGTTGTAGTAGTAGGCGGCTAGTTTTTGTAAGTAAGGCTCAAATACATATTGTTCTATCCACCAGTCAAACCAAAGAACCTGTGGACGATATTTATCTATAAGCTCGCAAGTTCGTACTAGCCAGTCATCTAAGAAGGCTTTGTTGGGTGGGTCATCCCAATTACGACTTTTCCATTCTTGTGTGCCATGCTCAGCTCTTGGTGCAAAGCGTGGTGGGCCATAAAGTTCAGCATACGCAGGGTCAGTCACATCAGAGTCATAATCCAAACCGCCTTCAAAAAACCACCAATTTTCAGCACGATGACTCGAAGCACAAAAAACCATTCCTTCAGCTCGTACAGCCTCAGCTAAATCACCAACAACATCTCGCTTGGGGCCCATTTTACCGGCACACCATGGTGTTAATTCCGTATCGTACATAGGAAACCCATCATGATGTTCAGCAACGGGCATAACAAATTTTGCACCAGCATCTTTAAAGAGCTTGGCCCATGCTTTCGGGTCATAGTTAGAAGCCGTAAGTTGAGGGATGAAGTCTTTATAGCCAAAGTCTTTTTGAGCACCATAGGTTTCTACATGATGTTTAAATTCCTTAGTATCTTTAAGGTACATATTTCGTGCGTACCATTCATTACCAAAAGCAGGCACACTGTAGACACCCCAATGCACAAAAATGCCAAACTTATCATTCATGTACCACTCAGGAATTTTATAGTTTTGAAGTGACTCCCACCTAGCTTCAAAAGGACCTGCGTCAATAACAGCTTCAATCTTAGCTAACGCCACACTATGATCTATAGATTCTTCATGCCTTTTTAGCATTTACTACTCCCTTAACAAGTATGACAGTATTGCAAAAATAGTTTTAATAGCCTTAAATTAGACACCTATCAAGGCCAATTAAGTAGAGATTAGGACGTAAATCAAGGCAACAAAGAATTTGAGCTTTTAGAACCTTTAAGCCTCCATTATAAATCACGCAAGCTCTGAATCAAATTTAATTCAAGACTGTCAGCAAGATTAAAAGCTTTATGATGTAAGGCACTCATATAAAACTTCAGCATAATATGAAAATCTTGTAAAGCTGCAGTTAAATTTAAGGGATGCAAAAGGTCTTGTTCAAGCCAGTCAAACATTGCTTCAGTTAAAGCTGCTTGGCCAAGAATATCTTCAGCAAAATAATCATGCTTACCTTTACTAAGTTTACCGTCAATAAGACTCGCCCAAGACCACATTGTCCAATGAACATGACCTTTTTCGCCATACACTGAGATTCTTTTATGAAGGTTCTTACGATGATCATCAATGACTTTAGGAGCGTTATTGCCACATCGTAGTAATGCACTTACACCATTATCAAAAAGCAAACTCCCAAGTAGCGAGTCAGGTGCATAATGATGGCGTTCAGTTTCAATTAAGCCCTCTTTACCTTCCACTTGGCCCATGATAGTTAAAGGTTTTGCATTTGGATTAAAAGCCGCTATAGCTTGAAGCGTATGGGTACCTTGGTACGCCATGTTCATACCCGAACTAGCATCTATAAAGCTTAACTTACCTAACTGACCTTGTTGAACAAGCGTTTGTAATGCTAAACGCCGTGGCTGAAAATGGAGCTGATGATTAATAGCAACCTTGATTTTAGAAGTTTTTGCAAATTCCACTAAATCTAAGTAGTCTTCAGTCTGAATTGCCAACGGTTTTTCAAGTACAACAAGGGGTACCTGAGAAGCTTCAGCTGCCTGAAGAATTTCTAGGCGAACATTAGGAGGCGTGTTTACATGTAGTAATTGAATATCTTCATTAGCCAGCATCTCTTGGTAATTTGTATAAGCTCTATCAATT
>CAYGTA010000459.1:0-3935 GCA_964352605.1 uncultured bacterium
TCGTGAAGGTGGACGTACTGTTGGTGCTGGTGTTGTTACTGGAATTACTAAGTAAGTATTGAGAATAAAGCGTGTTTGAGTAGCTAAAAAGCTAAACTTAGACACGCTTTTCTTGCAACAGACTTTAATTCAGACTAGGCTACACACTAGCAAGCAAAGTCTGCTACTATAAAAGGTCTGAATTAGGAGACATAATGGCAAGTGATGTAAGAATTAAACTACTACTCGAGTGTACTGACTGTAAACGTCGTAATTATGCAACCCATAAAAACCGTCGTAACACGCAAGCTAAGCTCGAGCTTCGTAAGTATTGTCCTTGGGATCGTAAGCATACGCTTCATCGTGAGGTTAAAGTGTGAATAAGGTTGTTCAGTACCTGAGGAATTCTCGTGCGGAGTTAGGTCGAGTTACTTGGCCTACCCGTAATGAGGTTATTCAGGCTACGCAGGCGACCCTTATTTTTGTTGTTTTGACAGTCATCTTTTTGCTTATTACGGATGCAATTATGGGTTTATTGACTGGTTTAGTGCTGTAAGTTTGCTAGCTGAGGGTTCTTTATGAGTATTGAGTGGTACGCCGTCCATACCTATGTTGGGCATGAAGAAAAAGTTAAAGAGAATATTATGAATCGTGCTCGCTCATTGGGTATGTTTGATAATATTTATCAAGTTGTTGTACCGACTGAAGAAACTGTTGAACATGCAGGTGGTGGACAAAAAGAAGTCATTAAACGTCGTCTTTTTCCGGGCTATATTTTTGTTCAGATGGATTTAGGTGATAATCCTGAAGAACCAAATGAAGCTTGGGAGGTTGTGCGTTATTCTCCTGGAGTAACGGGTTTTGTTGGTACTGCTACCAAAGCAGTTCCTCTTTCACCTGAAGAGGAATCTCGTATGTTAGCTAGTTTAGGCATTACGGGTTCTAAAGAAACACCTAAAGTTAAAATTAGCTTTAGTGTGGGGGATATGGTTCAAGTTACGGCTGGGCCTTTTTCTGACTTCACGGGTGTTGTATCTGATTTAGATCCAGATAAAGGCAAAGTTAAAGTATTGGTATCTATATTTGGTCGTGAGACCCCTGTTGAACTTGACTTCTCTCAAGTTATTAAATCTTAAGCTTCATTATCTTTTTTAGATAGTAGTTGCAAATATTAGCGTTTTGACCCCTAGCTGGCCAAGCTTTGGGGGAGCTAAGGAGGAAACATGGCAAAGAAAGTCGTTGGATTAGTTAAGTTGCAGTTACCTGCGGGTAAAGCAACGCCAGCACCACCTGTAGGACCTGCCCTTGGGCAATATGGTGCAAATATCATGGAATTCGTTAAAGCATTTAACGCTGCCACTGCTAATGATGGGGATGCTATTATTCCTGTTGAACTCACTGTTTTTGCAGATCGTTCTTTTACGTTTATAACCAAAACGCCGCCTGCGAGTTATCTTATTCGTAAAGCTTCAGGTATTGCTAAGGGTTCTGGTGAACCCCATAAAACTAAAGTTGGTAGCCTTACTTGGGATCAGTGTCTTGAACTTGGTCGCCAAAAAATGTCTGACCTTAACGCAAATACTGAAGAAGCTGCAGCTAATATTATTGCTGGTACAGCTCGATCAATGGGTGTTACCATTGAAGGGAAGCCAAGCTAATGGCACGCGCAAAAAGATATGCCACGTTAAAAGAAAAACTTGAGCAAGGGAAAATATATTCTCCTGCTGAGGCAACTGCTCTTGTTAAAGACTTAGCTACCGCTAAGTTTGATGAAACTATTGAAGCACACTTTCGTTTAGGTATTGATGCACGCAAGTCAGATCAAAATGTTCGTGGCACTGTCGCCCTGCCTCATGGTACAGGTAAAACAGTCCGTGTTTTAGCTATTACGCAGGGTGAAAATGTCGCTGCTGCTGAGGCTGCTGGTGCTGATTTTGCTGGCGGTGAAGAGTTAATTCAAAAAGTTCTTGATGGCTGGATGGAATTTGATGCTGTTGTTGCAACCCCAGACATGATGGCGCAAGTTGGCGGTAAGCTTGGTCGTGTTTTAGGTCCTAAAGGTATGTTACCTAACCCTAAAGCTGGCACTGTTGGTCCAAATATTTCTGATATTGTGTCTGCACTTAAAGCTGGTCAAATTGAATTTCGCTCGGACAAAACAGGTGTTGTACATGCGCCTATCGGTAAAGCAAGTTTTGATGCTGATAAATTAGCTGAAAACCTTGCTGCGCTAACGCAAGCATTAGAAGGAGCAAGACCCGAAACTGCAAAAGGTATTTATTTACGCACTCTTTTCTTGACTTCAACGATGGGTCCAAGTCTAAGAGTTGCAGTCTAAAATTTAGCACCCCGGTGCACATGCACCTATTTGGCGTTTGAGACAGCAGGGGCTTGCCAAGCTTAAAGATCCTGCCGAGGCGTAAACAAAGTTATTTGTTTTGCTGTGCTTCGCGGTTGTATAAAAGATTCGTTATCTAGAAAGGTTTCTATGGCAAATCCAAGAAACGATGCATCTGTTGCTGAGTTAAAAGAACTCTTAGGCGATGCAAAAACCTTTTTTTTGGTTGATTACCAAGGCCTTTCCGCTGGTGAACTAAACAGTTTACGTTCAAAATTGCGGGCTGCAGATGCAAGGCTATTGGTTGCTAAAAACACACTAATTAATGTGGTTTTAAAAGCTAATGGTGTTGAAAACTTTGCAGATACGCTTAGTGGTCCAACGGCGCTTGTACTCATTGGTAGTGACCCCGTTGCTCCAGCAAAAGTCTTAACTGATTTTGCTGAAGAGCAAAGCAAAGACTTGCCTGCCCCTAAAGGTGGCATGTTGCAAGGTCAAGTGGTTGCTGCAAGTGAACTCGAGCGTATTGCTAAACTACCTTCACGTGAGCAGTTGTTAAGTGAACTTGTTGGTGTGTTACAGGCTCCCCTTCAGCAACTTGTTGGTGTGCTTGACGGTCCACAGCGGAACATGGTTGGTGTGTTACAAAATTATTCAGATAAACTTAAAGAAAGTGCGTAGGAGAATTTATTATGGCATTTGATAAAGAAGCAGTTATTGAGCAACTTAGTGGTTTAACCGTTTTAGAACTTGTTGATTTGGTTGATGGTCTTAAAGAGAAGTGGGGTGTCGAAGCTGCTGCTGCAATGCCTATGGGCGCTATGATGGCGGCTCC
Organism: uncultured bacterium; assembly: GCA_964352605.1. Taxonomy (GTDB): domain Bacteria; phylum Deinococcota; class Deinococci; order Deinococcales; family Trueperaceae; genus JAHEBB01. Next base: position 3,153 of record CAYGTA010000459.1, read on the forward strand.
TGCTGCTGATGCTGGTGGCGCTGCTGCTGCTGAGCAAGACGAATTTACTGTTAGCATTAAAGAAGCTGGCGCTTCAAAACTACAAGTTATTAAGGCTGTGCGTGAGATCGTTAGTGGTCTTGGTCTTAAAGAAGCAAAAGCACTTGTTGAAGAAGCTGGTGTTGTTAAAGAGGGTGCTAGCAAAGAAGAAGCCGAAGAAATTAAAGGCAAGCTCGAAGCTGCCGGTGCAACTGTAGAAGTCAAGTAAGGTGTTTAGGGGTGCATTGGGTACCACACAAAAGTGTGGTACCCACCCTATTATGTAATTTGAGTTACATCAATTTATCTTTTAACCATGTAATCTCACAGGCTGAGTGTTAAAAGAACTTGGTCTAGGAGGTGAGTCTATTACGGACTTTGTAGTTTCTGTAAGCCTTAATATAGCACAGAGCGGTTCTTTTATTTATTTAAATCCATGCAATGCCAATTTCAAAGGTGACCCTAAGGTCTTCGCTTGAATTATTTTGTAAAAAATTAGTGTTTATTTTTTAAACGCAGTGGTAAAAAGACTACTGTGTTGTTGTGCTGTTTCATTTTCATTTAAGGGGTGGAAATGCGTAAAATAGAAGCCTTCGGTAGTATTCGAGAAGTCATAGACTTACCAAACTTAACTAACATACAGATTAAGTCATATGAAAAGTTTTTGCAACGTGAAAATAGTGTAGCTGAACGAAATGATGTAGGTTTACAAGCTGCATTTAAAGAAGTATTCCCAATAGATGAAACAGATAGAGGCCGTCAAGC
>CAYGTA010000460.1:0-3929 GCA_964352605.1 uncultured bacterium
ATGTAGAAACCTTGGCATTTTCACCCATGCATACATGCTAGCCTGAAAGTGCTTGCACCTTAGAGAGTTAAAAAGAGAGTGGGTGATTTTGAAAAATGTTTTCATATAAAACGTATATAGCTGAAGAGGGTAGCTATATCATTTGTGAAATTCAAGGAACTATCAATCAAGCAGGCGCACAAGCGTTTATGAAAGACACATTTGTGTTGGGTGGCAAAACGGGAATTACTCTATTTTTGCTTGATGTTCGTAACGCAATCAACACCATGAATGCTTTTGCGAATTATGATCTTATGTATAAAGATGTTCAGCGCATTGAAACTGAAATTAAACAAACCATAAGTAGCAAGGTTCGAGCTGCAGTTGTAAAAGCTGCTGAAGATAAATCACATGACTTTGTTGAAACTGTAGCCTCTAACGCAGGGCATAAAATGAAGTTATTTACCAATGAAGAAGAGGCCGTAACATGGCTTCATTCTTTTACACCTTATACCAAGTCCGATAATACGCTTATTAAACTCTAAAGAGATTTATACGCTCCTAAGCGGACTTGGTATAATAGAGCAGTTTTAAGTTAAATACACTAGCGACTTAGCCTGTTTGTTTTTACTCACCTGTGTTCGGCATTTAAAACAATGCAAGCGTTTTAAATGCAAAAAGCTATACGCAAGTCAGCTTTTCCTATAAACAACTAGCTTGATTTGTTAAAAGCTACCTTTGTGAGATATCTTATCTAGCTTTTGTACATTCTTTGGCTGTACTTCAATTGCGTTACAATACTCAAATTGTGAATAGACCTGTTAAAAACGTTATCTTAATGATTTGTGATGGCCAAGGCTATAATGGCTGGCTAGGGGCAGATTATTTTCAAAAAGGCTCAGCCAATCAGCAAAGCTACCAAAAAACAAGGCCAGATGGTACAAAACCTGTTCATGTTGCTAAAGCGCAACGCCCTAGTTATTTTGTTGATGCGCTTGGCCGTACTATTCAAAGAGCAGATACGACAGGTCAAGGATTGCTTAGTGATGATTACATCGTACCGCTACATGCAGTTGCAATGCAGCAGCAGCACTATGACCCTGAAACATTCTGGACAGATGCGGCTTTTGAGCAGCAGCAGGGTCGCTTTATGGATTCAGCAGCATCCGCAACAGCACTTGCCTCAGGATGCTGGACTGTAAATGGGCGACTAAATACCAGCTGGGATGCTAAAACAAAATTTGAGACGCTCGCTCAGCAAGCAAAAAAACAAGGCAAACAAACAGGCGTTGTAACTACAGTGCAGGTAAGTCATGCTACGCCTGCAGGAATGATTGCTAGACAAGTAAACCGAAATGACTATGCAGACATCTTTAAAGTCATGCTTAGTGATCTTGATGTAATCATGGGATGTGGACATCCACTTTTTGATAACCACGGAAAGCATGTTGTGCCAGATGATGATCTTGTATTTAGATTCTTAGGGGGAAAAGACAGTTTTTATTCCCTTAAAAATAATCAAGCGGATGCTTATTTCCTTGACTCGCTCGAGTCTTTGCAAAGTTTGTCTAGAAACCCTGTGACTGTATCAAAATTAGTGGCAATCGCCCCAATACATGAAACTTTACAGCAACGCAGATTGACAAATGAACAAGATTCAAGGCAGCCATCGGGGTTAGCAAAAAATGAACAGATTCCTAACTTAGAACTCTTAACGAAAGTTGCCTTACAGCAACTTGGGCAAGCTAAAGAAGGCGCTTTTTTGATGGTAGAGGGCGGTGCGGTTGACTGGGCACATCACCAACATGATTTTACAAAAGCTCTTGAGGAACAACTTGATTTTAATGCGGCTGTTGATGCTGTTATTGATTGGGTGGAAGAAGAAAGTTCTTGGCAAGAAACCTTGCTCATAGTTACCTCTGATCATGAAACAGGAGCTTTGTGGGGTGAGGCTGCTTTAGAACAAGAGGATAAGCTTGATATAGAGAAGTTAGAGGCTTATTTATCTGCTCCTCGAAATAAAGGGAAAGGCGTTATTCCTGATATGAATTACCTTAGTCTTGCGCACACTAATAATTTAGTGCCGCTATGGGCTCTTGGGGCAAATAGTGAACGCTTTCTTGATTCGTCTTTGGTTGATCTTTGGGCACTCAGGTTATGGGGTAAACCCTATCATTGGGATGGGCGATTTGTTGAAGCTACAACTGTGTTTCAATTAATGAGCGAAGCCATAAGTCAAGCTAATCTGTCTGCTTGATTAGCAGATTGTTTGCGAAGGGTGGCTCTAGCTGAAGGGTTCATACGAATAGCATTTCCATGATTTATCTGCGAAGCAGTGAATCGTGTGATCCTTGAATCAGATGATATTTGAACTCCTTGGCTCATTGAAACAAAGGCACTAAGTGCACGTCTTAGGTTTATCGTGCTACTGCTATAACCTGATTTAATTGTGTCATAAGACTTAGAGGGTCTGAGCTTAGCCCTTTAGGTCGGACTAATAAATTTTGTAAGACTTTATAAGTACGCCTAGGGTAAGACTATTGTGTGTTTTGGTTTTTATTGTAAGTACCCGCTGCAATCAACCCAGATCTTTAGGCGCAATGACTTCAATCCTATCGAGCATCTTTTTGCTAAGCTCAAAGCCTTTATTAAACATCTACATCCTGATAGTAGCAAAGATCTCATTATTGCCTTTTGTCATGCCGTAAAGACTATTACGCCAGAAAATGTTCGTAACTCTTTTCTTCACTGCGGCTATTCTTTGCAGCTATGACTCGTGGAATTGCTAAAAGATTGAGATACTTAGTATTCATTTTTACTTCTTATCTAAGGTTAGAAGCTTTTTTGCTTCAAGCGCATACCAGAGTTCTTTTGGAACAGATACCTTTAGGCTGTCAAGATTTGCCTTAACTTCTTTTGCTGATTGTGCACCCACAACCACTGAGCTTACAGCTGGGTGTAAATAAGGAAAGTGAAGGGCCGCAACATTAAGCGCTACATTGAACTGATGACAAACCAAAGCTATCTTTTGAGCTTTCTCTAAAAGATGATTTGGGGCTGGTTTGTAATTGTAAGTTGTGGCGCTACTTAAGTCACTCGCAAGAATGCCACTATTATAAATGCCACCAAGAATTAGAGAAATACCTTTTTCTTGACACAGATTTAAAAAAGCTAAAGCGTCTTGCTCGAGTAAAGTATAGCGGCCTGCAAGTAAGAAACAATCAACATCTGCATGATTCGCAAACTCGGCTAAGATTTGCCACTGATTCATGCCTACACCAATTGCTTTAATAAGACCTTGACGACGTAAGTCTTCGAGCATAGGGAAAGCTACCTTGAGTGCCTGTTGGTAGTGATTATCAGGGTCATGAATATGCAGAATATCAATATAATTCGTCTTAAGCTTTTCTAAACTTTGCTCAAAACTTCTAAGTATCATGTCTTTATTAAAGTCATGACAGGCGTTACCGTCTGGCAGAATCATTCTTCCTACCTTGCTTGACATGATGTAACTTTCACGCTTAAGGCCTGCTAGCGCTTGCCCTAAATGCCTTTCAGATTTGCCATGACCGTAGATGGGTGAAGTATCAAAAAAGCGAATACCACTTTCATAAGCTGTTTGGACTATTGAAATAGCATTTTCAGTTGAGCCTTCACTAATATGAGCAGCCCCAAGACCAAAACGAGGAAGCTCGAGTCCTGTTTTTTTAATCAGATTTGGTTTACCAAGGCTATTCATCTAGCTTTAAGGGCTTCGCTCTTCTATGATAGAAGGGGTTGGGTTTGTTAATTGCCACGGCCAAGTGTAACTGGGTTGCTTTACATAGCGTTCTTGAGTTAGCTGTAATTTTGCTCCTGAACTGGCTTTAAGGTCAATTAGAATCCATGAATCATCAACTTCTAGTGTCTGTTGAATAGAGTCATTTTCATTCACTACACGAACTTCCCTA
>CAYGTA010000461.1:0-3900 GCA_964352605.1 uncultured bacterium
ACCGCTACGCTCCTTTGGTTTATGACTGTTCTTGGCTAAAAGCTTTTAAGTGAGTGTCCTGAAGTACCGAGCGAAGCGTCCAGACAAACCAATTCAATATTTTGCAAACCTTCTATGGAGTAACTTAATAACTTTGATCCAACAAATAAAGGTTTAGGCCATTAGACTTGCGGGCGAGTGGTAGTCATAATTTAGTGAGCTTGCTACACCTTCATGCGTTACGTATCCTTTTAGAGTGTTTAAACCCAAGCTTAGAGCACTATCTTGAATGCAAGCTTTCTTGTAACCTAGATTAGCCAGCTTTATGGCGTAAGCTAGCGTTACGTTGGTAAGGGCTAAGGTTGAGGTTCTAGGTACAGCACCAGGCATGTTGCCAACAGAGTAATGAATGACACCGTGTTTCTCGTAAGTAGGTTCGCTATGAGAGCTTACGCGGTCAACTGTTTCTATGCAGCCTCCTTGGTCTATGGCTATATCAACAATGACGGAGCCTACTTTCATTTGTTTGACCATAGCTTCAGTAACCAGCTTGGGTGCTTTGCTGCCGGGAATTAAAACTGCGCCAATCACTAGATCAGCTTGTTCTACAGCTTCAGCAATATTTGCTTCATTTGACATGACGGTTTCTGCGCGACTTATAAACATATCATCAAGCTGTCTAAGACGGTCAGCATTTATATCTAAAATGCTAACGTGAGCGCCCATACCTATAGCCATTTTGGCTGCGTTTACACCTGCTATGCCGCCACCAATTATGGCTACTTTACCGGGTTGAACGCCAGGTACGCCACCCAACAGAATGCCTTTACCCCCATGAGCTTTTTCTAAGAAATGCGCACCAATTTGAACCGACATGCGGCCTGCTACTTCACTCATGGGAGTGAGTAGCGGTAAGGAGCGGTTAGCTAACTGCACAGTCTCATAAGCAATTGAAGTAACTTTGCTGTTAACCAAGGCCTCTGTGAGGGGGGCTTCAGCAGCTAAATGCAAATAGGTGAAAAGGACTAAGTCGTCACGAAAATAGTCAAATTCTTCTTTTAAAGGCTCTTTGACTTTGCAGACCATATCTGTCAACCAGACTTCACTTGCGCTTGGCTTAATGACAGCACCTGAAGCTAAGTAGTCGGCATCTTCAAAGCCACTACCTGAGCCAGCATTAGTTTCTACCCAAACTTCATGACCATGCCCAACAAGTTCTTTAACGCCAGCAGGTGTCATACCAACTCGATTCTCGAGTGTTTTTAGTTCTCTTGGAATACCTATACGCATGTCTTCATGTCTCCTAAAAAAGCCTTGTACTCATTAGCGTACAACATACGCGAGAATGCTACAGAGTGTTGTAAAAATTTATCCAGATACCAATACAAGAAAGCCAAAAATACAAGCTAAGCGCCTAAGACAAATCAACAAGCCGCAAAACCTAGTCTTGATTTATAAAAACAAACAAGTTAGCTTAGGCACGATGTCTATACTAAAGCCAATGAGACGCCTAACTAGCCTTTTACTCTGCTTGCTTTTAACAACCGCTATAGCACAAAAACAAATAGAAACTGAAAACTTCATCGTTATATTTGAAGAGCATTTAACAGAATTTGCAGAGCAGAGTGCCCATGAGGCCGAAACTGCCCTAGCAATACTCGAGCCTATCTTTGGTAGCCCGAGTCAAAAAATAGCTATTGTTATTGAAGATGAGTTTGATGCTTACAATGCCTTTGCAAGCCTACTGCCGCACCCGAATGTTCATTTAAGAGCGCTGTTTCCTACTGAAAGCAGTGTGGGCTTTGGTAGTGAAAGTGACTTATATTTACTTATCTTGCATGAATTAACGCATGTTACCCAATTAGCCTATACAGGTAGCGAAGGTGGCTTTAGCTTGGGCATTGTTGGTGAAAACCAAGCCTTCCGAGCACCTCCATGGTTTATTGAAGGCATAGCAGTTTACATAGAATCTGCCTACACCCAAGGGGGCAGAGTTGAAGATGCCCGCACCACAGGCTTGCTGCACACTCGAGCTTTGGAAGACAGCTTACCTGAGCTTGTTGAGGTGAGTTTAGACAGCTTTAGTGACTGGCCTTCAGGCGCAGCGAGGTACTTGTATGGCGGGCACTTTATAAACTATCTGGTTGAAAAATATGGGTTTGAAGCTATTGTTGCCTTACTAAAAAGTTACAACAGTGGTTTACCCAAAGCCTTTAGCGTAGCTTGGCAAGATGCCAACAGCTCGAGTTTATTTGATGAGTGGGATGCTTGGAAAGCTAGCATTAAAGAAACCGTTGAACAAAGAGACTGGCAAGATGAAAACCTAGTAACGCAAACTAGTGGCAGAACAGGAACTGCGGCATTTAATGCAACCACCAATCAGCTAGTTTGGTACGGCGCAGGCAAAATACAGTTAGCAGAACTTATAGACGGCGAACTTCAAAACCAAACTACAATCATTGAAGGCACCGTCCCCAATTCACTGGCATGGCTTAATGACAGCACCCTTATTTATAACAGAAGCTACCGCCAACCAAACAACAGTTACTACGAGCTTTTTAGCTTAGATATAGAAACAGGCATAGAAGAAAAACTAAGCCAAAACGTTCGAGCTAAGCTAGTAGCAACGCATAACAACTGCATTTACTACGTCACAGATCAGGCAAGTATAGGCTCGACTTTAGTCGAGTGGTGCGAAGGTGAAGAGCAAACCATCATTGAACTAGAAAACAACCATCATATTGTAGCGATTGATGTTAGCCCCAAAGGCAAGCTAGCGCTCAGCATTTGGCGCACAGGCTTTGTCGATATTGCTTATTTAAATCAAGGAACGCTCGAGTATCTCACCACAGATGCTTTTCAAGATATAGACCCTATTTGGTTTGATGAAGAGACCCTTGTTTTTAGTTCAGATAGAACAGGTGTATTTAATCTTTTTGAAATCAATATTGCCCAAGCTCAATTAACGCAACTCAGCAACGTGCTTGGCGGTGCTTTTGATGCTGTCACTGTAAATGACGCAATTGTCTATACTGCCATGGGGCCAACAGGTTACAACCTAGCCTTACTTGACCCGCTAGCGACAGACACAGAGCTTAAACTCGAGCCGCTACCTACAGCCAGCCAGTATCCAGATTTAGAAGTTACTGCCTATAACCCTTTTGCCAGTTTAACGCCTTATGGTTGGTACCCATCATACTTTGACTATGACCTAAGTCCTCTGAGCGCAGGTTTAGGCATCTCAATTGTAGGTCAAGATCACTCAAATACCCACAGTTACGCTTTTAACATAGCCTACGACACCGCTTTAAGCGGACCCCTTGCCGGAACAACAGCAAATATTGAATACGGTTTTCAAGATAACGCTGACCCTGCACGCATTGTGCAACATCCATTTGGCGTGCAATTCCAACTAGGACTCTGGAAGCACTTCCCTCACTTACAAAATGCAACAGAAACTGCGTTAGGCTTCAGAACCCAGCTACGGTTAACCCAAACTTTTGATAAATGGTCATTTTACTCATTAACACGCCTAGGCCTAGTGCAGCTAAACACGCTACCAGACTGGCACCTAGAAGGACTCGCCAGCGTCATCTTGTCTAAACGAGGAACAGACTCATGGGATTACGTCACGACAGGCACCAGACTAACCCTAACAGGCCTCTGGACACCAAGCCCCACAGGTCCAAGCGCAGGCGTTTGGACCAACGTAAGCCACTATGAAGCTCTAAGAAACTTTGGTCTAAACTTTCCAGGAACCAGCGAATTTTCAATCAGGGCAGGCTACCGCCAAGCCCCACCCATCCCATTAAGTTTAGAACCCTACGCAGCCGTAGGCACGCTAGGCTACCGCTACAGCCAGCCCATAAACTACCGAATCTATGACGGCTACCTAGCACTCGAGCGCATAAGCTTTGAACC
>CAYGTA010000462.1:0-3889 GCA_964352605.1 uncultured bacterium
GGCAAAGAATCTACCTTAGACTTAAACCAACCTAAAACGTTTTAAAGGCGTCTCAAGTATGTTTGCAATATCATAGTGTATTGCTCTACTGTTACACTAACGCAAAGAAAATAAGCAAGCCCCTTAGAGATTTTAAGTTTTCAGACTTTGTCGTTAGAATGTCTGGAGCTAAATAAAAACTTTGAAAGGTAATTTATAGTGGCAATAATTCGTAGTTTTAAGAGTGATTACTACCGTATTCCTTTGGAAATAACCTTAACTGATTCCATGCATGGTGATATGCCTGATTTTGAACTTAATACGGTTCGTATTGAAGATGAGGATGGTTTTGAGGGAGTAGGGTATACCTTTACGGCTGGGCATAATGGTGTGGGTATTGCTGCTTTATTAGATAAAGAATTTTCTAATCTTGTGCTGCTTGAAGATGCTGATTTAATAGAGGCAATATGGCAGAAGATGTGGTGGACGACGCATTATGGAGGTCGGGGTGGCCCTACAGTTCTAGCCTTGTCAGCAATAGATATAGCCTTGTGGGATTTAAAGGCAAAACGAGCGAAACTGCCACTCTGGAAGGTACTGGGTGGTTTTGATAACAAGGTACCTTGTTACGCAGGGGGAATTGATTTGCTTTTGCCTTTAGATAAACTTTTAAAACAAACAGATGATAACTTAGAAAAAGGCTTTCGTGCTATTAAAATGAAGGTAGGACGAGATAAACTCTCAGAAGATGTTGAGCGCGTTAAAGCTATGCGTGCCCACTTGGGTGAAGGTTTCCCGCTTATGGTGGATGCCAATATGCGCTGGACAGCAGATGAAGCTATTCGGGCAGCTAAAGCTTTTCAGCCTTACGACTTAACGTGGTTAGAGGAACCCACTATGCCTGAAGATTACACTGGTCATGCTCGAGTGGCTCGTGAGGGTGGCATTCCGATTGCGTCTGGTGAGAATTTACGGTCTCTTTGGGACTTTAAGCAGCTTATTAGTTGTGGTGCTGCGTCGTTTCCTGAACCTGATGTTACAAATTGTGGTGGTGTGACGCCTTTTATGAAGATAGCTAGACTAGCAGAAGCGTTTAACTTACCTGTGACTTCTCATGGTGCGCATGACATAACCGTTCAACTCTTAGCTGCTTGCCCTAACCGAAGTTACTTAGAAGCGCATGGCTTTGGCTTAGAGCATTATGTAACAGAGCCTTTTGTTATTGAAGATGGCTTTGCTATGGCAAGTGAAAGCTCAGGTCATGGTGTTGACTTTGACTGGGATAAACTCGTGTCTTTAAAGGAGAAAATGTGAAAGCTGCTTATTACGAACGAAATAGAACTATCCGTATTGCTGATTGTGTTCCTGTTGAACCTAAAGCAGGTGAAGTGCAACTGAAGGTATCTCATGTGGGTATTTGCGGGACTGATTTACATATTTTTCATGGAGCTATGGACGCTCGAGTGTCTGATTCTCAAATTATGGGCCATGAGATGTCAGGTACAGTGGCTGCTGTTGGTGAGGGCGTCACAAATGTAACCGTGGGTGATCCGGTTACCGTTATGCCTTTAGATACCACGCTTTGTAAGCAAAATGACCCGTATAAGCACATTGCTCAGAATATGAAGTTCATGGGTATTGATACGCCTGGGGCATTTCAGTCTTACTGGACGGTGCCTGCTTTTACGCTACATAAATTACCTAAATCGTTATCTTTAAAGTATGGTGCGTTGTTAGAACCCCTTGCCGTTGCTTGTCATGATGTGCGTTTAGCTGACTTAGAAGCAAATGAAGAAGTGGTTGTGCTGGGCGGTGGCCCTATAGGCATGCTGGTTGCTTTGGTTGCTAAAGCAAAGGGTGCACATGTAACGATTTCTGAAATTAGCGATTACCGTGTTGAGTTTGCTAAGTCACTTGGCTTAAATGCTGTCAATCCTTTAAAGACTGATTTGCTAGCGCATATTCAAGAACGTACCGAAGGGCGTGGTGCAGATGTGGTGTTTGAAGTTACAGGCTCCGCAGCTGGCGCAGCGACCATGACGCAACTCCCTCGCATTCGTGGACGCATAGTGGTGGTAGGTATTCATCCTAAACCTAATCCAGTAGATCTTTTTCAGTTCTTCTGGAAAGAACTAGAACTTAAAGGTGCAAGGGTGTATGAAGATCAAGATTTTGAAGCTGCTATTAAGCTAGCTGATTCAGGAGTTTTACCCCTAGAGAAAATTATTACTGCAACGAAACCGCTTGAAGATGCCCAAGCTGCCTTTGAACGAATGGATAAAGGTGGCGATGTTATGAAGATAGTTTTGGAGCTTCCATGAGTATCTTGGATAGTTTTAAACTAGAGGGTAAAACGGCTTTGGTTACAGGCTGTAAACGCGGCATTGGTAAAGCCATGTCAGTAGCTTTAGCTGAAGCGGGCGCCAATATTATTGGCGTGAGTGCAACACTCGAGCCAAACAGTGAGGTTGAAAAAGAAGTTACAGCTTTAGGTAGAAGTTTTAAAGCTTATGCCTGTGACTTTTCAGATCGAACTGCGCTTTACGCTTTTATAAACGAAGTTAAAACCATGCCGATTGATATTCTTGTTAATAACGCAGGAACGATTCTTAGAAAACCTGCTACCGAACACCCAGATGACTACTGGGATAAAGTTATGGAAGTGAATCTAAATGCCCAGTTTGTGCTTAGTCGTGAACTTGCGCAAGGCATGCTCGAGCGCGCTCAAGGAAAGATTATTTTTACAGCTTCGCTTCTATCCTTTCAGGGTGGTGTTACGGTGCCTGCTTACACGTCATCGAAGCATGGCATTGCAGGCTTAACGAAAGCCCTTGCAAATGAATGGGCAGCTAAAGGCATTCAGGTTAATGCCATAGCACCAGGGTATATAAATACTGATAATACAGAAGCCTTAAGAAATGACCCTGTGCGCTCCAAAGCTATTTTAGAGCGCATTCCTGCCGGAAGATGGGGAACGGTTGATGACTTTAAAGGCCCTGTTGTATTTTTAGCTTCATCAGCATCTGATTATGTAAATGGTGAAATACTCACGGTTGATGGAGGCTGGATGGGGCGTTAGGCTTTTTTGCGAAGTTGCCAAACTTGCTCAGAAGGCCATTTTTGCGCCCATTCTCCTGCAATTGAAAACTTTGTGTCATTTGCAGTTATGGGCGCTTGCAACTCTTGGTAATTAAGGACTTCAAAGCCGGTGTCACGAAAAAGCTTAAGCCATGCTGACTGCGTTAGGTTAAACTCAATGCCTCCAGGGTCAACCTCTAAATTACGCCAGTCTTGCTTATGAATCTCAAAGTAAGACCTGTGTAAACGCTCATCACTCGCCTCTCCATTGGGCGGTGTCGTAACAATCACTAAAGGATGCGTACCAAGAAAGGTAAGTAAGCCCCCTGCTTTAAGAATTCGGTGCGCTTCAGGAATCCAAACATAAGGGTCACACCAAATAGCTGCGCCGTACTCACTAATGGCAAAATCAAAACTAGCATCTTCATAAGGTGTATCTTCGGCGTTACCATGCATAAGCGTTAAGTTTAAGCCATGCTCATCATTAAGCCGCTGAGCTGTTTTGAGTTGCTCAAGTGAGTTATCTATACCCGTAACGCTTGCGCCGCGTCGCGCCATCCATGAACTTACATAGCCTGTGCCGCACCCTAGTTCAACAGCGTTTAAGCCTGTCATATCTTCAGGTAATAACTGCAACTCGGTTTCACTCAACCCCCAAATGCCCCAAGCGGGTTCTATTAACTTCCAATCTCTCTCGCCAGACGCCACCCAATCCGTTGCCATGCCATCCCAGTAGCTCCTATTTTCTTTAACATGTTCAGCTAACTGCGCTGAGTCTGCATTCTTATTAGTATCCATAAGCTTAAGAATAGCAAAAAGCAAGCTTAAGCCA
>CAYGTA010000463.1:0-3863 GCA_964352605.1 uncultured bacterium
AACGTTCATTAAAAGCAAGCCTAGCACGATAAGGCCAAATTCTAATATAAAAAATGTCGGCTAAGCTTTATGGCATAGCAGTTTTTCAGGTAAACACACCATCAACTTAGTACTTCTGTTTTTACTCACCTAGTTCGGCATTTAAAACGCTATAGATAGCCAGGCTTTAGAGGACTTACAAAAGCAGTAGGTTCCAAACTTATGAATCACTAAGCTCGAGTGTTTTCCTAAACCTTTAATTCTTTCTCTAAATTCTCCAAAACAGTTTTTGCATCTTGCAAATCTGCGGTTGCAAAACCTTGGTCAAACTGCTCATAAATAGTTGAAATCAAGCTTTTTGCTTTTTTTACTTCCCCCTGTGATTTTAGAAAAAGGGCGTAACTTGTTGTTGCTCGCAGCTCGAGTGTGTTTGCTTCTTGTTTTTTGGCGGTTTCTATAGCTTGTGTAAAGAGTTTTTCAGCTTCTTGTTTTGAATCTTCTGCTACTAGAACTTGCGCTTTTAGTTGTAGAAGTTCTGCATAAGCACAGTAGCTTTGGGTTGTCTCACTAAACTTTATTGTTTCTTCGATAAGATTTAGTGCTTTTTTGTATAGTTTTTCTTGAATGTATACTTGGGCAATATGGACAGCATAAGTTTCTTTTGTAGTCATTTGTATAGTAAAGATGCTTAGGTTTTTTTCCATTAAAGTCAAACCTTGCTTACGTGTGGCATCATCATTGCTAGGATTACAGAGGCTCAACCCTCTAGAAAGCTCACTTATGGCTTGAAATACCACAAAGCTGTTTTCTGTAGAATATTGCTGCACGATTTTTGCATTTTTTGCGATGTCTTTGTAATCTTTCGCAAAGTTGGCTAGATCTAGAGCAGCACAATTTGCAAACATCTTTGTAAACGGATGATCAAAACCTTTGGCAATGTCAATAGCTTCTTGGGCTACCTCTTTTGCTTTGTCGAAAGAGCCGAGTGCCCAATAGCTTCTTGAAAGCCAATAGCGACAAAACACTGAGGGATCTTGCCCGTAAGTCATTGTGTATTCAACATGATGTTCAGGCTCATAGAGTGCAATGCCCTGATTTAAAATCTCTTGCGCTAGCTTAAATTCGCCAAGTTGATAGCGAATTGCACCCTCGATAAAGCTCAGAACAACCTCGGCGTCATCCAAATAGCGTTCTCGTTGCTCATGACCTGTGCCACGCGGTGAATGAGACAAACGCTCACGCCATTGAGCTATGACCTTAAGGCACCTATCAAAATCAACAATGCACCAGTAATAAGCTCCCAGACCATTGAGCGTAGCAAACAGTTCTGGTGATGTTTCTAAAGAAATTGTCAGTTCAGTAGCTCTTTCAAAACTTTCTTTAGCTTTTGGAGCTATGAAACCACCCATTGATATGTAAGCTATGCCTAATGACATGAGGAGCTTGAGTTCAAGGTTTTTCTCATCTAGATCACTCGAATCTTTTGGGATGAGCTCTAGGACTGGCTCGAGTAATTGAATAAGCGTTTGGTAGCGACTTAGCAAGACACACATGGTGCGTAGACCATTTGCACCTATCCTAATTAGCTCCATATATTCTTTTGAAACTGCTGCTTGCCAAGCGGCACGCATATTTTCATAATCTGCTTCAAAGGATTTTACGCTGGGCACTTGATTACCTAATTGGAAGTCTTCTTGCAAGGTTTGCAGAGTTGTCAAGTAGTACTTACTATGCTGATGCTTTATGTGACTGCCTTGTCCTAATTCAATCAGTTTTTCTTCAGCAAATTGCCGCATAAGCTCATGTAGCTCATAGCGTCCTTGAGAGGGTAAATGCTGTATGAGTGATTTGTTGAGTAAGCTTGTGAGTTGCCTTAGTGAGGCTCCTGAAACTTCTTTTGCAGCTGAGCGATTAAAGCCTCCTCGAAATACTGACAAGCTTGCGTATATGCTCTGCTCTTCAGGGCTTAAGAGCTGCCAAGAATAATTAAACGCCGCACGAATACTACGCTGCCGCTCAGGAACATCATGCATATCCGTCTCTAAAAACTCGATGCTCTCAGTTAACTCCTCAACAATCTCTTCACAATTGAGTGACTCGAGCCAACTTGCGGCAAGCACAATAGCTAAAGGGTGACCTTGGACAATTTGGCAGATCTTATCGATGTGGCGCAAATCTAATAGATCAAGTTTGAAGTCTAGCTGGGCCCATTTCGCCGTTTCTATAAAGAGTTGTGTTGAACTATGCACGACTTCGCTTTGAGTTTCACCTTCGTTTGGGTAACTCAGACCTGACAGCTTATAGGCAGCCTCGGTAGACAAATTAAGTTTTTCACGAGAAGTCACGATTATTTTTATTTCAGGGGCTGCTTGCAAAATGTCTTGAATAATTGAGCGGCCTTCAATAAGATGCTCAAAATTATCCATGACAAAAAGCATGTTTTTATCTTTAATTTGGTTAAGCACTTGGCTTTTAAAGTCAGCACCCTGCTGAAAATTAAACTTCAAGGCTTCAGCTAGTACCGTTGGTATATCTTCAGGGTTCTGTAAAGGGGCTAAGCGAAGTGCAAATACACCATCATGAAAGCTGTTAATCTGTGTTCTTGCTAGCTCAGTTGCAAGTCGCGTTTTACCCGTACCGCCTATACCCAAGATCGTAATTAAGCGCTTCTCAGCTAAATACTCCCGAAGTTTAAGCACTTCATCTTCCCGTCCAAAAAACGGTGTGGTATCTGTGCCTAAATTATGTATGCCTGCGCGAAGCTCGAGCTCATCTATGCCAGGTTGCATTTGAGTTTTAGGTGTGTTTTTAAGTTTTGGTTTTTCAAGCATCCCTGTTTGAATCTGATGAAACAGGTTCACGGTTTCATCTTCTGGTTCAACTTCTAATTCTTTTAGCAGATAATCTTGGTAAGACTGAAAATGCTCTAATGCAGCATTGCGCTTATCTTGAAAACTAAGCAAGCGAAGTAAACGACGCTGTGCCTCTTCAGATAATGGCTCTAAACTAAGCTGTCTTCTTGTATGCTTTTCGGCCTCTAAATAGTTTCCGTTAGTTTCATGAAAAGTGCTGAGGTCATTTAAGGCAGTTAGGGCCTCTAGATGGTACTGCTCTCGGCTAAGTAACTGCCATTCATCATAGGTGTCACAGCCTTCAAGAAAAAAGCCTTGCATAAACTCAGCTTGGTAAAGTGCAACTGCTTTGGTCAGCGCTTTGCAGCAAGAAGCACAACCTGCCCTACTGTTATGCTCGTGTATTTTGCTGGCATTTATGCTCTTTTCGAACTGATGAATATCGATATCCATAATGGCTTCAGGATTAAACTGTACGGTTTTTCGATCTGCAAGCAAAAAGGGCTTGTCAGTTGTGCCTAGCCTCTTACTAATACGAGCCAAAGCAACTCGAAAATTATTCTTAGAATCTTTTTCGTTCAGGTCAGGCCAAAAAAGATTCGCAAGTGCATCACGACTTTGTTCACGTTTCGTAACAAGCAAATAAGCCAGCAAGGCGCTTGTTTTACGACCATGTAAGCTAATTTTCTCACCTGAAGAATTTTTGGCTGTAACTATGCCAAAAAAAGAGATATGTGGACGCGGCATCAAAAATCCTAAAAAATCCTTATTTAACTGCTTTTAGTGACTTGCTCAAGCAAGCTTCATAAGGTAATTACAGTTAAAACACTTAGAAAGAAAGGATATCACGCTAACTCCTTAAACCCGATACTAATTGCACAAGCTGAATGATTATGTTGTTAACCCACGCATGAATTTAATGCTTTGAGACTAATTCACTGGCAATGCTACTGGCAATGCTTTGGTAATGACCCCTAACTAGAGTTAAGGCAGAAAGAAACACAGAACGAAAAGAAATAAAAATAAATTTAC
>CAYGTA010000464.1:0-3862 GCA_964352605.1 uncultured bacterium
TAAAACCTTATCTATGACGCAATTCACCCTCAAAGATATGATGGTAGGTGGGTCGGTATGTATTCGCCATCCACATACAAGAGGTTAGATAATAAGAACACCCTACGATGATATCGAGGTTATTGTTAAAGCTTCAAGAAACCCTGTTATACTAGTATATGGTAGCCGCGGTGGACATATGATTCATGGTCGGGTAAAAGACGGGATACGGGCAAAAATAGCTCAACCTCTACTATTTAGTCCGCATCCGTTAATGGGAGTTCGAGTGCAGGTGCGTCGGTTATCAGATCAACATCAATGATGAAATCGCCAAAACGTCGAATGTGATCTGTCCAATAAGGACTCAATGTTGCAACTGTGGCGCGATTAATTACATGTTCCTTGGGATCGAGTTGCTGAAGAATGTGTGTCATGTCTGCAACATTCATCATGATCAAAGCACTTGCCACAAGATCATTATATTTGATGCGTTTTTCTTGTTCGATGGGATCGTTATGAGCGATGATCCCATGTCCCCCATAGAATATCCACTCGATGAAGTTGTTATAAGATTCAACCTTGTTGGTGGTGGCACTGATGTGACGACGTAAGACTTCATCAGTGATGTATCGTAGGAGGAAGAGTGTGCGAACAACACGCCCTAACTCACGAAAAGCACGGAAGAGTCGATTACGCCGAGAAAAATTACCCAGCTTTCGTAGAAGCGTAGAAGGCATCAATCGACCTGCTTTGATGGATAAAATCACACGCATATAATCCCGCCAATGTTTGCGAATAATCTCCCAATTGATGACACCAGTGATGACACTATCGATATTTTCTAGCTTCATGTCTTTATCAGGCTTATATAAGATCAAATCTTTCCAATTGCGGATACGTGGCATTAGTTGGATACCCAATAGGTTAGTGAGACCGAACACGGTCAAAGATTGTCCCTGTGTGTCTGCATGAAGGGTATCGGGTTGGATATCGGATGTATTTTTCAGAAGTCCATCAATGATATAAACCGCCTCCCAGACCCCAACAGAGATGAAGTGGGAGAATAAGGCAATATAGGTATCGCTGACATGATGATAGGCAATACCCCCATATTTTCCGTATCGAATATGACGTTCTGCCATGACATTGTTCAAGTAAGTATTGAAAAGCGTCCCATCAGCAGCAGCAGTTTTTCCCAAGCCCCAATAACGCGGCAAATCAAACCGCGCATAGAAATTGACGACATCACGGATTGCAGCTTCCAGTTTATCGGTGATGATATGTTGTCGATTCACAAAAGCCAGCGTTCGAGGAGTAAATTGTCCACGCGAATGACGGGCGGCTTGGTGAGGGCCAAGATTACACCCATAGGTGAAGACGGTCATCAGATAACGAGCGAGCGGATTTGCGATTTTGGGATCAGAACCAGAGAGCGGTGCAAAGTGGCGCGTGTAATTGACCCATTGTTCAGCGAAGGTCAATACATCCAATAGATTTCGCTCAGGCATCCGTTCCTTGATGGTTCGTTTGAGAGCTGTTGCCCCTGATGGAGTAGGTTTCTTACGAATACGCTTTAGAGTGGGTTCTCCATTGTCACTGATAATCAATTGTCCATCATGTGGAAATGCATCATCCACTTGTTGCAAAGTATCTGTCAGGTTTTTTTGAAGATACTCGACAAATGCTTCAGGTTGGTCTGGTATATCTATCGCATCACAGTATGCTTTTAGCATGGGTTTGCACTCTTCCCATGTCAGTAACTGTTCTCGATAATCTGCATAATCATGAGAATCTTCGACACAAACATCACCTGATTTGAGGTCTTGTGCAATATAATTCACCACACAAAGTTCAAAATGGCGACGATCATACATCACTTGTCCATCCTCTCGAACCCTCACAAACTGTTGCCAGCGTTGGCTGGCAAAGGTCAGTGGGACATCAGGTGGAATAAGATCATCGGATAGATGCTGTTGCAAGAAGCGAAGAGCTTGTAATGTAGTGGTATCTTCAGTGGTTGAGTGTAAGATCAAGAGACTCAGGACATCGAGAATGATTTTGCGATAACGGCGATAGCTTGGCCACAGAAGTGGCAGAATATTATCATCGTGATAAACCATCACGTCTTGACATTGTTGCTGTAAATACTCGATTCCTCCATGTTCGTGTAACACAGTTTGAGTTTGTATGCCTAATTCGGTTGGATTATCTGTTTGCCCTGCGTGATATACGACTTGAGACAAAACCTGAATCAGATATTCAGTGGTTTCTCGTTGTTGCTCACGAATATCATCTAAGGTTTCTTTAGCCCGTTGATGGATTCTTTCCATGCGTCTGATGAACATCATAATCAAATGATCAAGCGTTTGGATTTTGGCTTGATGTAACAAGCAAATCAGAAGTGTCAGCCGTTTAGCAGGTGTAATATCTCGGATGTCGGTTGTTTCGAGTGACCGTGCCTCTGATGCGAAAAGTTGAATGCGTGCGGTAGGAATATCTACAAGAACCTTTTTGGTATCAAGCAGGTTATTGAGCCACTTGGAGCGCAAAATCAACCGTCGCATTTCAGATAATCGCGGTCGCCCAGGTGTATCTTTTAGTGTCACAAAGTCGGTTCGGCTTTGCTCATCACGCAGGTTATGTAAATTTTGAAGACGCTGAATATCAGTTGGTGATAAACGTTGCCAAATTTTATCATACCAATCGTTATTGACCTGTGTTCGAAGGCGCTGTACCAAATGATCTAAAGTGCTAAAGGCGGGTAATTCATAGTGTTCATGGACTAATTCTTCAATCGCTGCATTGATTAAATCGGCGGGGTCATTCATTGTCTGTGTTGCCTGCAGGACAACATGAGAAGCTAGGTCATCACCGCCATCACCATACCGTCGAATCTTTAAATATTGACGAATAGCAGCATGATACCGATAGCGACTTGCTGTACTGACGGAGGTGAATTCAGCTTCAGGATCGTCAATAAAAGTACGAAGGTGATTAATGATTCGCTTGGGAATGACCTCCATTGGTGGGAAATAGCCCAAGCACTGAAACGTCTTGAGCAATGCTAAAATTGATAATCGGGAAGCATCACGTCTGCCTGGGCGATTCACAAATGTGAGTTCATCATCTGTTGGTGTGTAATTATCGTCAAGCTCTTGGTGAGTAGGGGCTTGTGTCAATTGAGGATAGGCAGTTCGATTAATCGAGGTCATTATCAGTAACTCGTTTTCAATTTACCACGCCGTTTGCGAGCATCGGCTGGCAGGGCATAATGTTGTAGGGTGGTACTGGCATGTTTATGACCGAGTTGTGCCTGCACATCAGCTAGTGGATTATTGCTTCCCAGTAGATCAGTTCCCAGTGTACGGCGAGCATCATGTGGTGTGAATTCAACCTCGCTTAACTTGACGGTTTCTTCAATCACTTGGTTCACTGCACGTTGATGAATGGGTTTATCTTCACGGAGTTTGCCACCTTTGCGTAATGCACAGAAGATATACTCACGTTCTTGACTGGAATATGCCTCTTGAATGGCTTGCCATCGGGTTAAAGCACTATGTGCGGGGTCATCGCGACCAGCAACCATTGCCACTTCACGATAAGTATCCCCTTTACCATGCCGCACTCGGATAATGCCTGCATCCCAATCAATATCTTTCCATTTGAGTACAATGACTTCAGCCCGTCGCAGTCCTGTATAAAACAAGACAGCGAGTAGCGCCTGATTACGAGATTGCAAAGGTATATCCCCATCCCATGCTTCTAGAATTTTCCAAACCTGTTGGGGTCGCAATGCCCGTCGGATTCGTTCTTCACCGGCAAGTTCTTCTGTTGGGGCTTTGAGCAAGCGTAAACTTTCATAGAGCATTTTGAATTCTGGATG
>CAYGTA010000465.1:0-3854 GCA_964352605.1 uncultured bacterium
ATCATAGGGACAGCAGCGCGTTGCACAATAGGTAAGATGGTGCTACTTAGTGCGTAGGTACTCATATAGCAAATTAAAAAATCAACATCTTCGCGTTTGAACATGTTACCTGTTTGAACTGCTAGTTGTGGTGTATCAACCAGGCCTCCTGAGATGACCTTGACCCCTGCGGCTTTTAAGCGGTCTTCAAAGACTTGCTGATGTCCTATGAGTTTTTCTTTTAAACCAGGGAACTGATCCCAGTAAAACCAGCAGCCACAACCAAAAACACCAATTTTAGCACTACCATAATCTCTTTTAAATAAATCCTCAAAGCTGAGCATAGATTCTCCAATTTGTAAAGCTGAGCAAACCAGTTTCAAATAAACAGGGGTAAGCTCGAAATAGTTGTAAAAGTAGTAACTTGGTTGAAATCAGTCCTCTCTGTCCTTGAGTCTGCTAAAAATCCGGGGGTAGGCAGTGCTCAACGTGAAACTTTTAGAGAGAAAGCCTAATCTATCTGTTGTCTATAATTAAGGTGGCTTTGTCTTTCCAGCAACGTATACCCCAGGATTTTTAGTACTCTCCTATAATTAATGCTTTTGAGGTTCTTATAGGGCGGTTCAAAAAAACGTACCTTTTTCTGGACACTAGACCAAAGAAAAAGCGTCCTGAACGCAAATGAACAGAACACTCTGAAATTTAGAAGCCTAGCTTAGCGTTGATAAAATCCTGACTTCTCTCAAAACCCCACTTTGACCTTCTTAAAGAGGTATTAAGACGAAACTTGCTTATTGGGTCTGTTTTCTAAACGTGATAACCAGTAGTGAACATCAAAGCTTTCATCACCTGTAATGAAGCGCCACTGTTTAATTCGGTTAACGACTTCTAGGCGCCCAGTAGCATCAAACCAAGGCTCTTGCTTGCTTAAAATATACTGAATGTCATCTTCATCACGAAGGCCTGCGAATATCTCACGGCCACCTTTGGCCTCCTCAAGTCCATCCGTGTTCCAGAGTTTCACTTGTGGCTCTTGCGGATTCAGCCTTACTTTAAACATGTAGCGCTTTTGATCAGTTTTGTTTTGACGTCCACAATGCCAAATACCATGATGCAAGACCAAAATTGTGCCAGCCTTACAGACCATGGATATTTGCCCAAGCATATTTTGATAACGCGCAATATCCATCTCGTTAACTCGGCGATATTGACTTCCAGGTAAGAGCAGTGTGCCGCCCATTTCAATCGGAATATCATGTGGGAAGTACATGATCTGAATATCAAAGTCCCAACGTGTATCAATTATAGAGTCAGCGTGCATACCCTGAGCACTACCTTGATTTGGTTCACGAACATGAACAGCGTCATGATCAAAGAGAGGGTCTTTACCAACCAAGCTTTGAATAATGCCTTGAATCTCAGGCATATCTAGCATAGTTCTGATAGAGGATCCTTCATAGCAGTCAGATAATGGGGTTCCAGCAGGTGCACCCTGTATGCCACCAGTATCAATTTCTGCCATGACAGCTTGATTGATCTCATCAGGCACAAGCTCATCAAAACGCATAAAACCTCTAGCAACAAAATTCGCCATCTGGTGATTATCTAATAAGTATTTTTTATCCATTACAAGTTCTCCAGTTTCTCAAAAATAAACTCGTATTTCATAAAAGATGTATTGTACTCCACACCTGGATAAGGTGGAATGAGCTGCGGAAACTGAATGACTCTCCAGCCATCTTTAAGAGCATCTAACCCGGTTGCGTAGGGTGCATGCATGCCCGACCCTGACCCATCGCCAATGGCATCCCCTGTTGTATAAGTGTTTTTACCTGTCCCGTCATACATGCTCCAGCCTTTAACATCACTGTCGAGGGCTGAATTACCAAGATATAAAACAAGAACTATTTGCCGCTGATTTTGTGTCATGTAACCTCCTTTAATGAATTCTGAGTCTTTGTTTCTGAATGATTGCTGTATTAGATCTCATAAAGCTTAAAGTCCTGATAGGCCTCCTTTTCGGGGTTCTGTAACCCACATGCTTAGTAAACATGCGCCTGTGAAGGCCATGACCAAAGCGCAGATAAAAAGTGCCTGAAAGCTAAAAGCGGTTACAAGCCAGCCACCTAGTAAAGGAGCAAGGGCAAAAAAAGGTGCAAGAAGAGTATTGCTTAAGCCAATAAAGGTTGGGCGATCTTCCTCATTGCAAAACTCTAAGATGATATTGAGCGCAGAGACCTGTTCTGCCGCCAAGTAAGCTCCTAGCAAAATGAATGTAATAACTAAGTAAGCTTGCGAACTTGCGAAGTAAGCACTTAGTGCAGTTAGCGCTAAAACAAACGAGGCTGAAACCAGCACGGTTTTATGTCCCCATTTGTCGCCTATAAAGCCCCAAACAAGATTCGTAATGGCTTGGCTAGCAATAAGAATAGCAGTTAGAAGAGCAGTAAGGCTAGCAAGACTTGCTGCGTCAGAGGTAAAGCGTTCTGTACCGTAAATCATGTAAAAACCAGCTGACATGGTTCCTAACAGCATGACGCATCGGCTAATAATAAATTGCCTGTAATTATGATGTGTTTTTAAAATATTGGGAAGTTGCTTAAGGTAGCTAGAAAAGGCTACAAACGCTTTAGGTTTTTCACTAGGGGGTTCACGGTTAAGAGCTAAACCCACAAACGAAATCATGCCAAACACAAAAGACAATGCAAACAGTAATGCAAAGTTATGAGGAAAGACATAAGCCACTAGGATCTTGCCAACAAAATAAGCACCGGCTATGCCCATGACGGCACCTAAGCCATGACCAATACCTGACCAAATACCACGTTTATTTGCAGGAATGACCTTAGCAATCATGTCATACCAAGGGGGTGTTGCTAACCCTGTTGCAACTGCCGTAACTGCCAGTAGCAAAAAGAAGCACACAAGAGTGAACTGCACAGATGAGGTAGCGAAGAAAAAGAGAAGTAGCGCAATAATGCCATAAGGTGCGCGCTCACCCCAACCACCAAGTTTCATAGTAATAGGCTTCTTAAAACGCAGACGCTCTGTAAAATTGGCACTCAAAAGCTGGGGCAAGTAAAGGCCCAGCGTGTAAATAGCAGGAATAAGACCCACCGCTAACTTCGAATCTGTTAATTGACTCACCAGAACTGGCATGACTGTCTCACGAGAAACCAAGCTCAAGCTGACAGAAATAAAAGCAATATCCCAGAGGTTAACCGAGAAATTCCAGCGCAGGTTCTTCTGCACAAAGGTGGTCATTTTGTTAGAGTTTGCCATCTTATCTACCTAATGCCTCGTAGCTTTCTCTTGCCTGGCTAATATCACAAACGCACTTAACCGGAGTTCGTGAAAGGAGAAGCTTTCATCCTTCGTGTAAAGTTGGCGTTGAACAATATAAGCTGTAGCGTTGTCGTTGTCTATTGTATCTTGCGCTAAAGCCTCAGAAAGCAAAGTATCGGATAAAACTTGCGTGTCAGGGTGCTGTTTCGCTAGTTCGCTAATCTTGTGGCTGATACGTTGGTCGTTGTTACCCCGGGCATCCCAAATACTGTCAAACTCTCCTAGTGCGATTAATGCGGTAATAAAGGAGTAATCACAATTAAGTAACTTAAGGTCTTGATCCTTGAAAAGATATGCCCCAGAATCACCCAACATTAAAAACAATGGATCATAGTGCTTACGAAGTGTTTCACGATCAAGGCGTTCACCTTTAAGGAAAGTCTGTTCCATATCGTGGCTGCTCCTATTAGTGAGATACATTCATCACGTCATCTTCGCTTGTTGGTGTAGGGATTGAGGCCGGTGTGAAATCAATATTAGCTTCATGAATTGTCCTCTCAAGCATCACTTAGTTAGGGTCCTGTTCCCCA
>CAYGTA010000466.1:0-3853 GCA_964352605.1 uncultured bacterium
AATGAATCTTGAAATGAAGTTTTTTGTAATCTAACTCATGTATTAGGTTTATACTCATACTATGAGACCCTTATTACAATTCGCTGGTTTCTGCTTTATAGTTTTTTTTATTGTCGGCGAATTACAAGGCTGGTACGTAGGTTTGCCCCCGCAATCACCCATGTACCTCTATAAACAAGATAGAGTTGTCAACGTTCAGCGTGACCTCTTATTTGCTGATAGCTTTGACGTGTCTTTAAGCGGTAAAGTCAGAGAAGGAACTGTACTCGTAGAAGTTTTTCATGAAATTCCGCCAAGCTTTCAAGCAGGAACCGCAGGACAACTACCCAAGCTCGTTTATTCAGAAGAATACTATACAGGGCAAAATATAAACCTTTTTGACAGCTACCGTTCAGGTAAAGGGCGCTACACTGTGCGCATGACTTATGAAGATGCTATAGGGATATTTAGACTCAAAGTACCAAATGAAAACTAAGCAATCACGCTATAGCTTTTTACACATTAAGCTTAAAGCTAGCAATTTGTTGCTATTCTTGACATAATGCGCAGACATGTTTGTACGTTGGTTTTATTGTTTAATATTTTTCTTACTGATTCCCTCTGCCTTAGCAGAACCTTCAGTCCGCATTTTAATAGATGAATTAAGTAGCCCTGTAAGCATATCAATGCCAAGTGCCCACAACACCTACCTTGATGGCGCATTCTGGTACACCCAAAATGTAGCAGATACACGTAGTCTGCAAGCCTCATCAGGAAGTTTATACTTCGATGGTCAAGCAATCGGGCGTAGCTTACGATTTGAACCCTTAGAACAACAGTTTAGTTGGAATAATCAGCGATACCGAGGCTCCATTGAGTTTTTGTTTCATGAGGGCAAAGCACAAGTCATAAACATAGTAGATATAGAAGATTACCTAAAAGGCGTCATTGCTGTAGAAATGAAAGCAGACTGGCCCATGGACGCACTTAAAGCTCAAGCTGTTGCTTCAAGAACTTACGTATTAGCGCACCTTAATTCTGGTGCTAATTACGATATTTGTGCAACACCCGGTTGCCAACACTATGGTGGCATGGACGTAGAACACCCTAGAGGGAATGAGGCTGTACGATTAACCCAAGGTGTAGTTGTTATGTACAACGGGGATTATGCTGAAACCTACTACCACGCTGATTCCGGCGGCATAATTGCATCAAGTGAAGAAGTCTGGGGAAGCGCCTTTCCTTATTTAGTTGCACATAAAGACACAAGCTACACAACAGGCCACCGTAACTGGGTTGTTAGCCTTGACGCGAACCAAATAGCACAATCCCTAAGTAACATAGGTCAAACCGTTGGCCAAGTAACAGCTGTAAAAGTACTAAGGCAAAGCGCATCTAGTCGCGTACTCGAGCTTCAAATTATTGGTAGTGCTGGTTCTACTGTTCTTAAAGGAAGAACCTTGCGTGCATTTACGCGTGCTTGGGGTTTAAAGTCAACTAAGTTTGTTATGACTGCTAACTTGAGTGCTCAGGGTAATGGTTATGGTCATGGGGTTGGCATGAGTCAGTATGGTGCTAACGAACTTGCTAAGGGTGGCTATGAGTTTACGCAGATTCTTGGCTTTTATTACCCTGGTACAAACTTACAGCGTTTAGGTTACGCAGTTGCAAGTGTAGATTAATTAAGTTTTTGTTTTGCTTTCTGTCGCATATTAAGCTGACTTACTATATGTTGTAAGGCTTTATAAGTCGGATCTAGAGGACTAATACCATTTCCGCTTAGATCCTTAAAGAACTAAACAGAAATGGTATTGCTTCGCCTTGTTAAAGATTTAATAAAGTCAGGATGGGTTAGACGGGATAAATAATGACTTTCTTGCGAATGGACTTTATTTAAAATTCAACCTAGTGATGCAGTATAACGTATGAAACAATTCAATCAGTTTAAGATGAGATATAGCTAAAAATCTAGATCATCATTTTTAGATTTAATAAAACGATCAAAGGCGTCTTCTTCATAAGTACTTGATTCCACGGGGGGTGTTTGCTCTTTTGTCACGGTTGCTTTGGGTTTAAACGTAGCTGTAGCAACATCATTAAACAAAGGAATTTGCTCAGGTTCTTCAAGTTCAGTCTCTTCTGATTTTTGGACAGGCTTAGCATTCACAGCTTCTATAGGCTCATCATCTGCATTAATCAATGTGAATTTAGGTGTGCTTGGTGGGCTAGGTACTACAACAGACTCATTAATAATGGGTTCATCAAAAACAGGCTCATCAAGACGTACAGGTTCATCAAGACGTACAGGTTCATCAAAAACAGGCTCATCAAGAAGCAAAGGCTCGAGTTTCTCTTCAAAGCTAACAGGTACTAAGGCTTCTTGGGGTTTTAAATTTTCATTTGGCACTGTCATAGGCCTATGAGTTCTGGTGACCTTGGCTTCAACAGGAGTGGGTGTTGCCACAGGAATACTAGCTGCCACGCTTGTTGAAGCATTAAGACCTCTAGTTACATTGTTATTTAAACGTCGTTTTAACTCTGTCTTTGAGTCTAATTTAGGCGCTCGAGTTTTGCTTTGCTTGCGTTTAGGTTTTGCTTGGCGTGTCTCTTTTGCTTTTTTAGGGCTTGTGTGCGCTGTTCTTAAGGTAAACAGTGACCACATTAAAAAGAGTGCTGCGGTAAGCATGAGAAAGAGCAGTAAAATGAGAACGACGAGCGGTGAGAGCGTCATGATTTATAGAGTATACCTGAGTTTTTTAAGATTTGCAGCGTTAGCTTAAATTGCAAAGCTTAAGTCAGAAAAGAACGCAGCATGTCAGCATCTATATTGCCACCACTAATTAAGACTACGGTTTTTCCGGGCTTTAAACTTAAGTCAGTTTTGCCACGCTCGAGTTTGTGTAGGGCGGCTAGGGTGAGTGCGCCTGTGGGTTCAACAATGAGTTTGGCTTCGTTTAGGTACCAGCGTGTGGCGTCTTTGAGGGCTTCTTCGCTTACTGTTACAAATCCGTGTACGCGTTCTTTTATGATTTCGAAGTTGAGTTTGCCAAGATGCTGGGTTCGTACGCCGTCAGCTAGGGTGCGGTTGGTTTGTTCGGCAGTCCAGGTGACAAGTTCTTTTGTTTGAAAAGATTCGTAGGCGTCTGCTGCTAATTCTGGTTCTACGCCTATAATTTGAGCGTTTGGGCATAGTTCTGAGATAGCTATAGCGATGCCTGCGAGTAGACCTCCGCCTCCTGTACAGACCAGTACATTAGCAACATCAGGCATATCTTCTGCAATTTCTAGGCCAGTTGTGCCTTGCCCAGCGATGATGTATTCATGATCGAAGGGAGGTACGAAGGTATAGCCTTTTTCTTGAAAGGCTAGCGTAGCATCGTATCGTTCTTTTGCAGATGGCCCGCAGCGTACTACTTCTGCGCCCCAAGCTAAGGTTCTTTTTACTTTGGTTTCGGGGGCACCTTTAGGGATGGCTATGGCGGCAGGTACGCCAAATAAATGTGCAGCGCAAGCTAAACCTTGCGCGTGGTTGCCACTTGAGGGTGCGGTTACGCCTTTTTGTCTTTCTTGTTCTGGCATGGCTGCAAGAAAATTGTAAGCACCTCGAAATTTAAAGGAATTGGTGCGTTGCAGATTCTCTGCTTTGGCATAGACGTCTGAGTTTGCTAAAGGAAGTTTAATTAGGGGTGTGCGAATGGCTTTTGGGGCAATGCGTTGTTGTGCAGTTTTGAGGTCAGCTAGGCTTATCATGGCTAAAGCATAGCTTATCTTGAGGCGACTGTTTTAAGGTTATACTAAGCTGAATTATAAATGTCGCAGTGCTTTATAATTCCGACCTTGCCGACGTAGTCGAGACAGCTTTGGGGAGTATGCT
>CAYGTA010000467.1:0-3839 GCA_964352605.1 uncultured bacterium
GCAATAGTTATACTAAACTGATTTAATCGTGTCATAAGACTGAGTGAGTCAGAGCTTACTCCCCAAAGCTGTCTCGACTACGTCGGCAAGGTCGGAAGTATAAAGCAGTGCGACATTTATAATTCAGCTCATTATTATTGGGAATGCAATAAACAGATAGATTTTCCCGTCAAGCAAATCTACTCTAACGCAAGTACAAAAAAAGTGAGCAAAGGTTTAACCTCTACTCACATCTCGCTTAAGCATTTAAAGTAATTAAACCTTAGTCAAACTCCTCACCTTATTGGCCTTCGTAAAGGCTAGAAATCTTCTCGTGAATAGTTGCTGTTTCTGTGTAATCAGGACGCTCGAGCATGGCTTTTACATCTTCTTGACTGCGTCTTGTTACAGGCCATGCGTCAGTCTTTAACGAAGCTAAACGAATAACAAATAAAGAGGCTAATAGCGATGCATCTTGTAATTCACGCAAACTCACTTTATCTAGTGTGTCATGCCTTGTGTGACCATAGCCACGCCCACCTGTACCTTTGGGTACGCTCTCTAGACCGCCGGTTGGTACACCTTGTAATAAGAAAGGGTAATGATCTGAAAAGGCATTTACGCTTTGCATGGTTTGAAAAGGAAAGGCCATGTCTTGTTGCCATGTTTTGACTTGTTTTTCTAAGTCAGACCATTCGTTTAACACAATACCTTTGTTAGTGGCTGAACCTGCTGCGTCCATATTGAAGTAAAAACGAAGCTTATCGAGCTTATCTTGATGTTTTTTAGCATGATAGCGTGAGCCTAATAAACCTATTTCTTCTACACCCCAGAAGGCAAAACGAATAGTGTAGGCTAGCGGTGTAGCATGTTTACTGAGTAACCTTGCGGCTTCAAGCACAGATACCACACCTGAAGCTGGGTCTTGTGCGCCTTGCGAAATATCATGGCCATCATAGTGACTACCTAGCATAATGATATCTTCTGAGTTTGCTTTGCTAGGCAAATCTCCAAGTACATTCCATGATGTCATGGGCTCACTCACATCTGTACTTGTTATATGCAAACTCACCTTACCATGCTTTTTGAGTAGTCTTCTTAAAAAGCTACCATCTTCATAAGAAACCGAGATTGCCGGAATGAGTCCTGTTTTGTTGCTATGGCCTATGCCCCCTGTAGCAGGGCCATAAGCTGGATAGTGATTCATAAAAATAAAAGCTGATGCACCGTTGAGTAAGCTACGCCCGTACTTTTCACCCCTATGAACCCAGCGTTTCGAGCCAGCAGGAAAGGTTTCGCTAGACGCCATGACAATGTTCTGTTTCATAGCATCAGCATTTTGTTCAAAGTGACTTACAGAGCCGTCACCTGCGTCATAAAGATCAGCTTTAAGGTCACAAGCAGGGCTGTGCGGCAAACTAATACAATCAATAGTTTTTTCAATAGGATGCGTAATCTTTAAACTAACCTTGCCACGCCTCCAACCCAAATACTCAAAAGGCTCGAGTTTTACATTTGTTAAGCCGTAGTCTGTAAGTTTTTGGGCGATAAAGTCAGCTGCTTGCTTTTCACCTGCAGTTCCTCCGAAGCGTGAACCAAAATCATCACATAAGACTTTGAGGTTTTCCATGGCCTCATGTGACGTATAGGCATCTCCTGAGAGGGCTTGGTCGAGGTTTAGAAACTGGGTTTTAGACATAGGCATCATCCTTTCAATAGTTAATGCCTTAGCCTACCGTGAGGCTTTCATTTAGAACGCATTTCATCATCCAAAAATTTAGGGTTTAACAGCTTTTAAAACTTCTTTTTTACCGTTTGGTGGTCCTTTTACTTTCTTTACCTCAAAACCAATACTTGCGAGTAAACGTCGAATATCACCCTTAACAGAATAGGTTGTTAAAATCCCTGTAGGTTTAAGTGCAAGAAAAAGCTTAGTTAAAAAAGAGAACGACCAAAGTTCTGCATTGGCTTCAGGGCTAAACGCATCTTGGTACACCGCATCAAAGAAACCATCAGGGAAAGTCTGAACTGTAGCCTCACCCAAGAAAAGCTCGAGTGTTACCTCTTCATAACTAAAAACCTGCTTGCCTGTAGGTTTAGCTTCTAAAGAGTTTCTAAACGCTAAATAAGCCGCTAAGAGTTCTTTATGTTTAAGCTCCTGCTGATACTCGAGTGTTTTTACTATGTCTGCACTGAGTAAGTTTTGCTCTAGAGCTAGGTAGTGCAGCTTGGTTTTGTGGCTTAATGCTTCATCTGCAGTTAGAAAAAAGTTGAGACCTGTACCAAAGCCAACTTCAAGCACACTTGTTGCTTGCTGTTGGCTTAAGCGCTCAGTAACGCCTGAAAGGCCTAAAAAAACGTGGTTTGATTCTGTGATTGCGCCTTTGTCAGAGTGAAACGTTTGTGCGTAACGCTCACTGTAAAGCGTCTGACTGCCATCTGCCGTTGGAACTTGCTTCATTTAAGCAGCAGCATTTTGTTTCGGAGATAATCGCCGTGCTATCCACAAGCCTAAAGCAAACAGGAGTGCCAGAATGACTACAGCTAAGTAATCAATAAAAGGAATCCTGATAATTTCATTGAGTTTATCCCAGCCACGTGAATTATAAACATACAAAACAGCAGCCACATAAACCCCTAAAAGAAACGCTCGAGTTAGTTTGTTTAAACCTAAACCATGCATTTGGGTTATGACAAATATGCCACCAAAGCCAAATAGGAACATGGGCCATATGCCGTTTCCTTGGCCTACAGCAACGAGTGTGCCGTGAATAAGTACCGTGAATTCTAAGAAGAATGTCCACCATTTGTTCAGGTGTGCTCTGGTGAACATAAGGCTACTTTGCAGCATGAGTAAAGCTGTGTAGAAGAAACCCCAAAGGTGCCCTGTGGTTGCTTCTGTTGGGTGGTACCAGAAGGTAAAAATAATAGCCCAAGCAAAAAAGTAACCATGGTACTTTCTGGCAAATTGCGTTACCGCTTGACCTACAGGTAGTTTTTTACCAAAGAACATGCCTCTGCGTTTGTTTTCTAGCAGAAGAATCCAGACTAGCATGACAATGACAGAGCCTTGTGAGCTCAAAATGCTGACATCTTGCGCTAAGCCATCATAAAAAAGATGGCTTTGTAAAACATGTAAAAGTGCAAACACAGCATTGATACTGAGCGCCGCTATGTTTACTGGGTGTAAGCCTGACGTGTACTTTAGTTTTCTACTTTGCGCATAATAAATGCACCACCAAATCGCAATTTGATGCGCAAAATACAAAGTCCAGACACTTAATCTTGACCAGAGTGTAGGTTCAGGCAACTTCCAGAAGTAATGCGCAAAGCCTGTATCTTCAGCAAAGTCAACAACCGGCAAACGTGAATCTAAAGCAAAAATGAGAGCTGTGTAAAGCAAACTAAAAACAATACCGCCCCACAGGGCAAGATTGTCTTTACGTTGAGGTTTATCAGGTAAACCTGCTTTTGAAGGAACAGATGGTGTAGCCATACCTTAAGTTACTGTAAGCAAAGACACAAAGATGTAGCAAGCGCTATTATTAGCGTTCAAAGACGCCTCCCATAGCGCATCAGTATCCATCATCTTGTGTAAATAGTGCAGTTCCATATAATATAGTGTAGCTGCGACTGATACTGAACTGCTTAGAAAGTGTCATAAGACTGAATGGGTCAGAGCGTACTCCCCAAAGCTGTCTCGACTACGTCGGCAAGGTCGGAATTATAAAGCAGTGCGACATTTATAATTCAGCTTGGTATGAGTTACTTCGTTTTAATTCCCCTAGCATTCAAATAGTTTAGCTTTTGTGGTTCCACGAATACCTTGATGGTGCAAGCATTCGCAGAAACACTAAGCG
>CAYGTA010000468.1:0-3839 GCA_964352605.1 uncultured bacterium
TAAAAGCTCGAGTGCTTTTTCAGCATGAAAAATGCTTGCAGAGATATTGCCAACGGCTTGGGCATGGTGCACCCTTGCATTTGCAATGGTCACTGCTAAAGACCGAAACTGTGATTCATCAACAACAATCATTTGGCTAAGATCAGCGTTATCATCTAACCAAACCTCAGCAGTTTGCAAGCGCATGTTGGCCTGTTCGTATTCTCTGCGATTAAGAAGCACCACGGCACAGATGGTGCTTAAAACAGGTCGTCTTTGAAATAATTCTTCAGGCAAGCTTGCTAACCATGAAAGCACCACGACTTCTTGCCGATTTTTGCGTATAGTTAACCAATGTTTTTCAATCAGTGTTGCAACTTGTGCAGCGTCATGAGCAGCAAAGGCATGATGAATTGCCTGCATTACAAAACCAAATCGCTCATACCATCGACTTGCTCGCTGATGCAGCTCATCCACATTAACTTGCTTATTATTTAGGCGTGCTTGAAGTACTTCAGCAAAAAGATGATGATAGCGGTACCATGTTCGCTTATCATCCAGCGGAATTACGAAAAGGTTACTGTGCTCCAAATTTTCTAGTATGCCTTGAGTGTTTTTGTTTTGAGTTACAGCCTCACATAGTGGTGCATTCAGCTGTTCAAGAATTGAGGTTTGTAACAAGAATCTTTGCACGTGCTCAGATTGTTGCTGTAAGACTTCTTCCAATAGATAATCCAGTACAAAATGATGACTTCCTGTAAACGCCTTAATAAACCCTGCCTTGTCACTTTTGCGTTGCATTGAAAGTGCGGCCATTTGCAATCCTGCAATCCAACCCTCAGTTCTTGTTTCAAGCGTTGCGATAGCTTCCGTTGAAAGCTCTAAACCCATTACAAGATTAAGGAAAGCCGAGACTTCAATTTCAGTGAAGCGCAAATCACTAGCCCGAACTTCTATAAGTTCATCTCGAACTCTTAAGCGTGGCAGAGGAAGTTGCGGGTCTTCTCTAGTAGTTATGACAAGATGCATTTGTGGAGGTTGATGTTCAATCAAAAAGCTTAAAGCTTTATCTACTGCTTTGCTATCAATGACATGGTAATCATCTAGTACTAAAATAAAAGGCTCTGAAAGCCTGCTTATATCATTCACTAAGATCGTTAATAATGTCTCAGTAGGCGAAGGTTGTGGGGATTGTAGTGTTGCCAGTGCATCTTGACCAACAGCAGGGTCAAGTGTTTGTAAGGCCGAAACAAAATAGGCCAAAAAACGCGTAACATCACCATCATTATCATCAAGTGATAACCAAACACTCTTCATATCAGACTCTGCAAGCCAAGCACTTACCAAGCTTGTTTTTCCAAAGCCTGCAGGCGCAGAAACAAGACTAAGTTTACGTTCAAGACCTTCATTTAGTTTCTCAATTAAACGCGGACGCTTCACCCACTTAGCTTTGGTTTTAGGTTTATATAGCTTTGTTGCTAAAAGGGGCGCGTTCATCTTTTCATTCTACGCGATGAATTATGTGTCTCTACATTAATAGCGATGCAAAGGTCTTCTCTCAAAGCAGGTGGCATTTGTAACGCTCAATAGTTCATTTTTGTCACTAAAAATGCGGTTAATTAAAATTAGTGGTTTATGGGAAGTGCATAGATACTCGCTGGCTTATATATTTTCTGTTTTATCTAAGCATCCTTTTTAGACAACATCCAACATCTGACCATCGAATCTGTATATCGAAGTGTTACTCTATTAAAAATCGTTTTTAATAGTAGCTTGGTGTCTTCGTAGTAAGGAGAATTGTAATGATGCTAGGTAATGTGCCATTCGAAGCTTTACCCCCTAATCAACTAGGCAATCACAAATCTAAAACTCAAGTATTTTTACTTGTCATTTACGTTATCGCTTTCTTGTTTATTACAACCGCCTGTGATTTTCTTAGTATTGATCCAACAAATCCAACACCTAATAATCAAACACCTCAGCTACTGAATGAACAAAACGACTTAGCGTCTAAATTCACCAGAGATACTGCTGATTTTGCTCGAGTTTATGATGAGCTTCAAGAGTATATTATTGATGCAGAAGAAGATCAAAATGTTAGAGCTAGACTTGCGGATTACGAAATGAGGCTTTCAACAGAACTGACCGCCTTAGAAAATCACGTTGAGCGTTTTAAAGAAACAGAGGCATTACTCGGAACGCGTAGTAACTTACAAACGGAAAGTGTAGCGGGTGCATTGGCTTTTTTAGGAGTGGCAGGTTTATTTGCTGGCGCAGGAAAATCTGTACATGACAGCTATAAACAGTGTCAACAGCTTGAACAAGAATTTGATGAGTCAGTTGCTGAACATGCAATCAGAATTATTGAATGCACAGTTGAACGCACACCTGAAGCCCTTGCTGATACAAGTAAAGCTGCAGTTTCTTGGCTTGGTGAAACAGTCGGAATAGCCTTTTTGCCGTCTGGAAAAGTTAAGGTCACAGCTGAGTTAGCTTCGGGTAGTAAATCTACTCGAGATATCTTTGCTTTTTTTGGTCAGCGGGGTTGTGGTTCTCAAATAAACAGCCAGCAGGTTGAAATAATTCCTAACGAAGTTAATTACTACATTGGAAGTCCTAATGAACAAGGTGTATTTAATGATATTCCAGAAGGTGAATGGCAGTTCGTTGCTTTTTCAGAAGATCACCAGAATACGTTAACGAGCTGTGTTATTGTTCGTGAAGGTGAAACAACGCAGACAACCATAACCGTAACACCTATCGATGAGGCCGCGGATCAACCGACTTCAACTGAGAATCAAAAGCCAAAGGTAAATGCAGGTTCTGATCAAACGATTAGCTTAACTGATTCAGTTAGTCTTAATGGCGAGATTAGCGACGATGGTTTACCTAATCCTCCCAATGCTTTAGAGATTAAGTGGAGCAAGCTAAGTGGACCAGGTAACGTTTCTTTTTCTTCCACAAATACTACTAGTACCAGTGCAAGCTTCTCTAAAGAGGGTAAATACATTCTTGAATTAAGTGCTGATGATAGTCGTTTAAGAGCTAGTGACCAAGTATCTATTACTGTATTAGCTGATAGCTCACCACCAACTGACAGCAAGTTTGAAATTATTTCATATTTTGAAAATGATGGTTCAGGTCAAGTTGAGCTTGATGTTTCAAAAAGCACTATCCATCTAAGTGGTATTAGTAGTTTCCCAACAATCTCTTGGGATCTAAAAGACGTTATTTCTCTTTCAGTTTTAGGCTTTTCAGTATCGCCTCAGCTTTATGTCTGGGAAACCCCAAGTGGGTTTGAAAGTCCTTGTTTTGTTGTTAACCCTGTTTCATTTTCATCTATAACCTATGGTGATTACAGTGCGTCAGGCATCACAAAAGCTACTGAAGCACCAAACACAGCTCCTGCCCTACAAAAAGGCGTTTTTTATCAAGTACTTTTGAGCAATTGGTCTCCTAACGATTGCTCAGGAGATTCTAGCTTAGCTGTGGGTATTGTATTTCAAATTAATTAAGGCAGGAGCAAGTGTTATTATTTATTTCAAGAGAGACAACCACCCCAATTTTAGATGCTATCAGACTCCACAATAACAACATAAGTTTTTTGATATATCAGCATCTTTCTAACCCAATGAATTTGTTATTTATGGCTTATGATCCTGAATCAAGACCTTAGCTAAACAAAAACAATTGAGTATACTCACACTGCCTTCGATAAAAGCCGCTCGAGTCTGGGGTTGGTTGGCGATTCCATCGATAATGACGCGACGTGACCGTTTAAAAACTAGGGGTTTTAATAGAAGCCGATTCTGTTGGGAAAGTCGGTTCTTATTTCTGACACCCTAAAGCTGAAGGCCACC
>CAYGTA010000469.1:0-3817 GCA_964352605.1 uncultured bacterium
TAGTTCAGCATTTAAAACTAGCTAAGCGTTTTAAATGCAAAAGGCTATAGCGTTAAAGCTTTGTTTGAAAGTTTGCTGTGGGTCCTGCATTTGTAGCAAGTTTCCACTCAGTCGCATTCTTTATTGCTTTTTGCGTGAATTGACTTGCTAAGATTAATGCTTGTTTTTCATTATGGCCTTTCGCTAAATAAGCAGTTAAAGCAGCTGAAAAAGTGTCTCCTGAACCACTCACATTATTTGTCTTAAGTAAAGATTTTTCTTCAAAGACAAACGAGTTACCGTCAAAATAGCCATCTAACAAAGCACTTGCAGCTGAATTTTTTTTAACACCCTTCAAAGCTATTAAGGCAGACTTAGCAAAATGCTTAGCATGATACTCTCGAACAATTTTTTCAGATGCTTCTGTAAGACCCCAAGGCTCGAGTTCACCTGAAAGCAAATAGTTTAATTCACGTAAATTTGGCGTAATTACAGTAGCCAAAGGAAACAAGTACTCTTCATAAGCCGCATTGAGCTCTTTAGGAAACATGGGCAAAGCTCGAGCGTTTATAAGTACAGGGTCAATAACAGATTTTTGAATGTTGTATTCTTTTATTTTTTCTGCAACTACTTTTATGATCTCTACTCGACCCAAAAACCCTGTTTTTAGGGCGTCTGCGCTGTAGTCTTGTAAAACGGCATCAAGCTGCTTCGCTACAAACTCAGCTGGCAAAGCTTCTGCCGCGAACCAACCTAAGCTACTCTGCGCTGTTGCTACTGTAAGAACTGCCATGCCGTGACAACCTAATGTGGCAAACGTCTTTATGTCTGCAGGCACGCCAAACGCACCACAAGGGTCCCAACCACCAATACTCAGTATCTTTAAGGGTGAATCTTTTGGCTCGAGCATAAAAGAGTGTAACGATTCTAGTTAACATAATGTGCTGAGTAGGCACAAAAAAGAACGACCTTATAGCAAGGTCGTTCTTGAATTGTTCTTTTTGACTTAACCCAAAACGTAATCGAGGTAAGCTTTTTCTTGAATTTTGTGGAATCCTTGAATGCTGTCTCTGAAAACAGACCAGTCTGCCCATGTTTTTGCAAACATTGGGCTTGACTCTGCAGCTTCAGCATAGATTTCATTTGCAAAGCCTTGAAGTGCATCAAGGTACTCAGTTGGGAATGCACGTACTTCAACGCCACCAGCATCAATAATGCGCTGTAATGCAGGGCCATTCTTAGCATCATAATCGGCAAGCATTTGCATGTTTGCTGCTTTAGAAGCTTGTTGAATTGCATTTTGAATGTCTGCAGGCAGACTATTGTAAACATCTAAGTTGACGTATGCACCTAGTGTCGGGCCTGGCTCGTGCCATCCTGGGCCATAGTAGTACTTAGCTACTTTGTTGAAGCCTAAAATCTCATCATCATAAGGACCAACCCACTCAGTTGCATCTAGAGCACCACGCTCTAAAGCTAAGTAGATTTCGCCACCAGGAATAACCTGCACATTTGCACCTGCACGGCTCATAACTTGCCCACCTAAGCCCGGTATACGCATGGTTAAACCTTGAAGATCATCAGCTGAGTTAATTTCTTTATTAAACCAACCTCCCATTTGAACACCTGTTTGACCTGCAGGAAAAGCAATTAGATTATCAGGTGCATTTAATTCATTCCATAAGGCTTGACCGTTACCACCATAGAACCAAGCATTGTTCTGCTGAGCATTAAGACCAAAAGGTAGTGAAGTAAAGAAGCCATGAGCTGGGTCTTTACCTACATAGTAGTAAGAAGCAGTGTGGCCCATTTCAAAAGCACCACTTGAGACAGCGTCGTAAACTTCTAGACCGCCGACTTGGGCACCTGCAGGAAATACTTCTATCTCAACATCACCATTGGTTAGGTCTGTTAGGTTCTTAGCAGTATTCAGCGCACCACCATAAATGGTATCTAGTGATGTAGGCCAGCTAGTGACCATGCTAAATCTGAACGTACTTGCTTGCGCATTAGCAAACATAAGGGGTGAAAAGCCGGCGCCAGCTGCAACAACGCCTGCCTTTTTAATGAAATCTCTACGTTTCATTTTTCCTCCAAACTAATTTTTTGCACTCGACTATATACATACGAACATACTTTTAATTGTAGGCTCAGTAGCTTTCTTATGACGAGATGCGTTTGTGTATCCTCAACAATTATACGTTTAGGTACATTAAAATACAAGGATTCCAAACATCATTTATTCTTCATTTATTTTTACTGCGCTTAGTCTATTAAGAGAACTAACAACACACCAAAACAACGATTTGAGAACAAACAAGTTAACATAAGCAAAAGCCTTCAGGCTTACCAGTACCAGACTTTATTTAAAATTCAACCTGGTGATGCAGTATTAAACTCAAAGAACTCAGGCAGCATCTAGTTCTAGAACCATCGCAGTAAACCAAAACTAACATATGTGCTGGCAAGCAAACTTAAAACGATTACAAAAAGCATCTTTAGAACAGCTAAGCGTTTTTATTTTTAAGTTCAATCCATCTTGACATAAACTCTGTACTTCTATGCAGATGATGTTTAAGCATAGCGCCTGTAAAATTCTTAGTTCGATGAAGCTCGAGTTCTTCATGGGTTTGCTTAATTGTCGTTATTAATGACTTAGCATGAGCTTCAAACATGAATCGCTCTGTTAAAACAACGCTTGCTTGCTGTTGGGCAGTTTGCCAAGCTTTTTTATCTTTGTAAAGTTTAACAGCTGCTTCGGCGAACGCTGCAGCGTCATCTGTAACAAAACCTGCCCAAGCCAAATCCGCATGCATGCCTTCTGCACCAATGGAGCTTGTCACGCTTGGTGTTTGTGTAAGTAAAGCATCTATAAGTTTACCTTTTAAGCCCGCTCCAAATCGCAAAGGGGCTAGTAACACTCGAGCTTTTTTGACAACTGCAAGGGCGTCGTTGGCGCGTCCTTTTATTAAGAAGCCTTGTTTTTCATTGTGTAACTGAAGTACTTTTTCACTGCCATAGGCACCATAAACATGCAACTTTGCTTCGGGTAGTTTTTGTCTTATGAGTGGCCATATGCTTTCTTTTAGGTACAAAACTGCGTCCCAGTTGGGTGCATGCAAAAAATTTCCTATACTTACAAAATGCTTTCGCTCTGCAAAAGCTAAGCCTTCAAGGCGTTCTTTAGACTCGAGCATGAAGGGTAGGTAATGTAGTAAGAAGGCTGGTACGCTAAAGTCTTGGTGTAGTAACTGTGTTTCAAATTCAGAGATGATTAAACTAAGGTCAGAACGGTAGATGGCTGCTAGTTCACGTTTTGCAAGGTCACTACTAAGCAAGTCAGTTGCTTTAAGGTCACGCTTAGCTTTATGTGCTTTTTGTCTTGCTTCTCGCAAGAAATGCAGATCAACTGTATCAAGAATTTTGAAGGCTGTTGGGCAAGCCTCATCTACTCGCCAAGAGAATTGCTCTTCCATCATGAAGCGGTCAAACAAAACAACATCAGGCTGTAACTTAGCGACAAAGTCATTAAAAGAAGAACTATTCAGTTCAATAGAAACTGACTGAACACCTAAGTCTTCTAGATCAGCAGCATGCTCTGAGTTAGACGCAGGGCAAGCCACTGTAACCACCCAACTTTGCTGCTGAAACGCCTTTATAAGCTGCATCATGCGACTACCTGCCGCTGAAGACGCAGGTTCAGGCCAAACATAAGCAACCACCAGCACTCGAGTCATGGCTTCACTGTATCTAGTTTTTATTCTTTGGCTTGTCTTTAGGCTTTAATACTGCTTCGCCTTGTTAAAGATTTAATAAAGTCAGGATGGGTTAGACGGGA
>CAYGTA010000470.1:0-3798 GCA_964352605.1 uncultured bacterium
GGAACTCCAAGATCGCGTTTACTTTATTAATAAAGTAAACGGAAATAGTATCAGTACCCTGCTCCGCTTTATGCATCCTTTTAATGGCCACTAGCACTGCTAGACTTAGTTAAAGACGCAAAAACCGTAACTGTAAAAATAGCGAACACCACCAAACCTAAAGCAATGGGCAGACTGAAGACTTGCGCAACAAAGCCAATAATAGCTGGACCGGCCAGAAAACCAAAATAACCAGACGTAGCAACCGCAGCTATAGCCGTACTCGAGCTCATGTTAGGAACTCGCCCTGCGGCACTAAAAAGTAGGGGTGTAAGGTTTGAAAGCCCTAAACCTACAAAACCAAAGCCAAGTACAGCAGCAATCGGATGATTGATAAGCAAGGCTGAGCCTAAACCAAGTGCTGCAATTAAAGACGTAACTCGAGTTAGCGCTACAGGTCCAATGTTGGCTACAAATTTGTCACCTGTGAGTCTGCCAATTGCCATCATGAGAGAAAATGCTGCGTAGCCTGATGCCGCTAAACCTGCGCTTGTACCTAGAACATTCTTAATGTAAACAGCGCTCCAGTCAGCTATAGCGCCTTCAGACATAAGCACCAGAAATGCAAGTGCGCCAAGAGCTAAGACAGGGCCTTTAGGAAGAACAAATTTTGAACCTTCTTGAGATGCGTCAGCTTCTTTAGGTAGAAAGTGACGAACAACAAAGCCAG
This sequence comes from uncultured bacterium, assembly GCA_964352605.1. GTDB lineage: Bacteria > Deinococcota > Deinococci > Deinococcales > Trueperaceae > JAHEBB01. Next base: position 710 of record CAYGTA010000470.1, read on the forward strand.
TCGCAACAAAGCTAAGCCCTGCTATAAAGTAAGCATGAACCATAGGGCTTAAACCATTAGCTAAAGCAAGACCACCTAAGCCTGAACCAAGCAAACCACCCAAGCTAAACCAACCATGAAAAGCAGACATGATAGGTTTGCTAAAACGCTTCTCAACAGCAACAGCTTGAGCGTTCATGGCGACATCCATAGCGCCTGTGCAAGCGCCAAAAATAAACAGTGCTGACATAAGGCTAAATAAGCTAGGGGCAAGAATCGGTAAAGGTAAAGCAAGGCAGTAAGCAAACCCCGTTACGGTGGTTACCCGCCCACTACCAAAACGACCGCTCCACATGCCACTTAAGGGCATAAAAACAACAGCGCCTAACGCCATGCTTAAAAGAGCAAGACCCAGTAAGCCCTCTTCGATGCCGAGTTTCTCTTGAACCAAAGGAATATGAGGAATCCAGCTAGACAAAATAACGCCATTAATAAGAAAAATACCTAAAACAGCCTTCCTTGCTTGACTAAGAGAGTCACTCATACGTTTGCCTTAATGACCTTAATAGCTAACGTTTGGTAAGGCTCGAGTATATAGTTACAAGCAAAGGTTTTCGCAAGGCTGTGGTTGATTTGTTCTATGCTTATAAGCGCAGTCTGAACTATTCCCAGTTCTTTACTAGTTCTGGCTATTACATTAAAACGCGTGTCTTTCATGAGTTGCATCATTTGTATTTTGTGAATCTACCATGAACAGCTTTAGCTGAGAATGATTTTAAAGTGAACGTTAATGATTTGCTTAGCTATTGTTGTCTTGAATCATCAAACTAAACTTAGGTTTAACGCTTGGGGTGGGCTTGCTTCAAAGTACAGGCTTTCTTTGGTTATGGGATGCTCGAGCTTTAAGCTGTGTGCGTGTAGTAAGTAACCCATGTCGCTTGCTAGACCGGGCTTTGCTAATAGCTTACCGCCATGCGTGTAAATGGGGTCATTTGTTAAAGGGTGACCTATAGAGGCTAAATGAATGCGAATTTGGTGGGGTCTACCTGTACCGAGAGTGACTTTAAAGAGCGTTTCGTTTTGGCGACGTTCTAACACCCATGCTTCGCTTAATGCTTTTTTCCCGCTGGGGTTTGCTGCATGTATGCTGCCTAGTTTTGGGTGGCTTACAGGGCCAATGTTGGTTTTGATAGTGTAGTGGGTTTGTTTGGCTAGCCCTGAAGCTAAAGCTAGATAAGTTTTTTCTATGCAGGGCCAAGCTTGACTGAGCCTTTGAGTACTTTGTTTGTTTTTGCTAAAAAGCACTAAGCCTGAAGTGGCTCTGCCTAGTCTATGTGCAGGGTTGGCAGTAGGAATAGTTTGTTTAACTAGATGAACAAGCGTGTTTTCTAAAAATCCGCCAGCCGCCACAGTAGGCAAACCGCTAGGTTTATTGACTAGAACTAAGTCATTATCTTCATAAAGAATTTCAAAGTTTGTGGGTACGCTTTCTTCTTGCCAAGGGGGGCGCTGCCACGTGAGGGTATCACCTGCTTTTAAGGTACTGCTAAGTTGTGCAAGTTCATGATTTAGAAAGACTTCGCCTTGTTCAATACGTTGCTGCCATAGCTCTAAACTCGAGTGTGTATAGTTTCTACTCAGGTAGCTTAAGACGGTTTGTCCTTGGGCTTTTTTGTTGATTTGTTCTGTGTAGTGGTAGCCGTTATTCACGTTTTATCTGCTTTGAGTATACGTTTTTTTGAGGTTTTGTTTTTGGGTTTTTTACTAACGCTTGACAAATAATAAACAATCAGGCTATATTTAACTAATCAGTTAATTAACCACTTAGTTTAATAAGGGTAGTAGCTGAAAGCCTGATGCCAAAGGAGAACAAAATGCCAAATACAAATAAAAAAAGCCTATACAGCCAAGAGGTCTACCAAATCTGCCTAAACAGACTCAACGCCATAACACCAGAAACAAAGGCCGAATGGGGAAAAATGAACGCAGCCCAAATGTTTGCCCATTGCACCGAAGTACTAGAAGTCATGAACGGTAAAAGCATGAAAATAGACTTCATGTCACGCCTATTCAAACCCATCATTCGCGCAACCGTCATAGGTAACAAAACCTACGCAAAAGGTGGCCCAACAGCACCACAATTCGAAATAAAAACCGCCAAAAACTTTCAGCAAGAAAAAGAACGCCTACTCAAAGCCCTAGACAGCTTTTACAACATGGACAAAAGCAAAGCCTCAACCCTAAAACACAGCTACTTTGGCACACTAAAGCTAGAAGAACGCGGTTGGAGTATGTACAAACACCTAAACCACCACCTAAACCAATTCGGAGAGTCTGAGTTAGCCACATAAATACAAACCAATCAACCTAGCTACGCATGACCCCCCAAGCCCTCACTTTAATGACGACCTAAACACCACCTTCGCAGCCATATCAGACAGAACCCGCAGAAGCATACTCAAATAACTAAGCCAAGGCGAAACAACCGTTAATGATGTAGCAGAACCCTTCGACATGTCTTTACCTGCCGTATCAAAACACATTCGTGTACTCGAAAAAGCAGGCTTAGTAAACCGCCGCCGCCAAGGCACCACCCACTTCTTAAGTCTAAACCCCGCACCCCTACAACGCGCCGCCGACTGGCTCGAATACTACAAACAATTCTGGACAAGACAATTCGACCAACTCGAGCAATTTTTAAATACCCTAAATGAAGAGGAAGGCTAACTCATGTTACAACCCACAGCAGAAACCCTACATCTTGAAAGAATGTTCAGCGTACCCCAAGAGCGCGTGTTTAAAGCATGGGTATCTTCTGAAGCCATGAGCAGCTGGTTCGGACTTGGAGAAGGCATGGAAACCAACGCCACCGTAGACTTCTAAGAAGGCGGTAGTTACAGCATTATCGCAGGCCCTTAAACCGTACGAGGTAACTACCAAGAAATATCACCCTATGACAAAATCAGCTTCACATGGAAATGGGATGACGACCAAGATGTACCCGAAATGCTTGTCACAATCACTTTTGAAAGCAGCAAGAGTGGCACAAAAATGACACTCATTCATGACCGAATAGCAGGCATGGAACGCCTAGAACAACACAAAGCAGG
>CAYGTA010000471.1:0-3787 GCA_964352605.1 uncultured bacterium
TCAGGGGTAACACTATTCGATTGAAGCTCGAGTTTTTTTAGGGCTTGTTGTATGGATACGTAGCTGATGTTTTTTTCGAATTTGTTGTGCCAGTTTGCTTTTTTGACTAGGTCTCTGACGGGGCCTTTCATGGCTGCAATCATGACTGTGATGCCTTGGGTTTTAAACGTTTGCATTTGTTCTTCTAAAGTTGCGATTGCGACTGCGTCCATATCATTTACGGCACTGAAGTCAAGGATGATGCTTTGCAAGTTTGGTTTTTCTGCTGTTGCTGAGTTTAAGCGTGTTTCTAGGTAGGCCATGTTTGCAAAGTAGAGGGATGCATCTATGCGTAGTATGAGTATGTTTTTGAAGGTTTGTGCTTCTGGAAAGCGGCTTGTGTTTCTGTAGATATCTTCGTCTTTGAGGTAGCCAAGTTCTGCGCTGTGTGGGTAGGCGCTGCGCCATATGAAGACTGCAAGGCTAAAGCTGGCGCCAATCAGGATACCCATTTCCACACCTAGGCTAAGTGTGGCTACGAAGCTTAGTACAAGTGTCCAGCCATCAATGGGTTTAAGTCTAAATAGGTGTAGGGCTTCTTGAATGTCAATAAGTCCGTAAACCGCAACCATGATGATAGCTGCTAAAACGGAATTGGGAAGGTAGTAGAACAGCGGCGTAAAGAATAGTACAGTAATGCTTACTAGAATTGCGGTGATGATGGAGGCGAGGGGCGTTTTTGCGCCTGCTTGATAATTAACGGCTGTACGTGAGAAGCCACCTGTAACAGGGTAGCCTTTAAATACTGCTCCGACCACGTTCGCTAGGCCTAAGCCAATAAGTTCTTTATTGGCATCTATTTTGTATTTTTCTTTGCTTGCAATGGATTTTGCAACGGCGATAGATTCCATGAAGCTAATAAATGAAATGGTTAAGGCAATGGGTAAAAGAGCTTGTATTGACTCAACGCTAAGGTTTGGTAAAGCCAGAGAAGGAAAGCCTTGTGGAACTTCACCTACAATACTTACACCTTGTTCATTTAGCTTAAAAAAGTAGACAGCTAATGTACTTACAATAACAACTAAGAGTGAAGCTGGAAATCGTTTGGCATAGCGTTTGAATAATACTAAGGTAGCTATGCTTAAAATACCTATAGTTAGCGTAATGAGATGTGTTTGCCCAAGTCTAAGCGTCGTTTGATAAAGGGTTTCAAAGACACTATGGCTTCTGGGTAGTTGAATGCCTAAAAGATGTTTAAGTTGACTTAAGCCAATGATTATGGCGGCAGCTGAAGCGAAGCCGCTTATGACAGCGTGAGACAAAAAATTGATTATAAAACCGGCACGCATGAGGCCCAAGGTAAACTGAATGACACCAACCATTAAGGCTAATAACGCCGCCAAAGCAATAAATTCGGTACTGCCGGGTTCTGCAATCAGAGAAACACCTGAAAGGGTTAACAGTGAAACAATAGCGACAGGACCAACTGCTAGTTGTCTTGAAGAACCAAACAAAGCATAAATGATGAGAGGTATGGTTGAGGCGTAAAGACCAACAACAGGAGGCAAGCCAGCCAAGAGTGCATAGGCCATGCCTTGGGGTATCAGCATAACTGCGACAATAAGACCTGCCATAAGGTCAGAACTTAAGTTCTTTTTGTCATAGCTTTTAAGCCAGCTTATGGCAGGAATAAGTCGCTCGAGTTTCATTTTTTGGTTAACTTTCCTTTGCAGGGCAGGCCTGCTGCTTGCCAGTTTTGAATGCCGCCTGTTAGGTTGCTGGCGCTTAGTTTGTTGGCGGCAAGTATTTTTGCGGCCATTTGGCTTCTTCTACCGGTATTACAGTAAAGAATGATGTCTTTATTGTTACTTAAAGTGCTTACGCGTGATCTTAGGTTACTGAGGGGTTCAGCTTTTGAGGCAGCTATGTAAAGCACTTTTCGTTCGTGGTTTTCGCGTACATCAATTAAGGTTGCGCCTTGTTTGACTCTTTGTTGAACCTCTTGAGGGCTAAGTTGTTCTATAGGGGCTGGCCTTAAGTTTTTAAACCACTTAAGCATTGTCTTCTTCTATGGGTAAGCCTTGACTCTGCCAGCCAAAGGTTCCGCCCATGAGGTTAGCGACTTGCTTATAGCCTTGCTCGCTTAAGAATTGTGCTGCCTGCCCAGAGCGGCCACCACCTGCGCAGATAAGCACAACATTGTCAGGTACATCTTGTAAATGTTCTGCAAGTGAAGCTAAAGGAATGTTTTTTGTGCCTGGAATGCGCCCTTCGGCATATTCAAAGGTTTCTCTAACATCAATCAATACAGCACCTTTTTGGGTCCAAGTGTTTAGTTCATTAGGGAATATATCTTGATACATTGCTTTCTCACTTTCAAGGAATTGGGATTTAGGCTTTTGCTAAGGTTTGGGCTTTTAACCAAGCTAGGTAACTACCTTCTAATTCAACAATATTGTCAAAACCAGCAGCTCTTAAAGCGCTTGAAACAGCAGCGTTACGAGCACCACTTTGGCAATGCGTAATAATCAATTGATCTTTAGGTAAAGACTCGAGCTTCCACATGACGCGGCCTGCATGAAGCTGATGCGCATTAGGAATATGCCCATCATTAAATTCATTAGCAGTTCTTATATCTAGAATAAAAGGATTTTCAAGTTCATCAAACGCTTCAGCGCTCATACTTTTAACAGGAGCACGCTCGAGTTCTTCGATACTTGTTAGGTAACCTGTTACTTTGTCTATGCCTACAAAGCTGAGTTTGTCGCGCATGATTTTGGCTTGTTGCTCGCTGCTAGCTAGTACAATAATGTCTCGTGATTCTGTTTCTGGGTCAATGATATAAGAAGCGTAAGTGGCAAAGTTCTTACCCGTTGGGATGTTTAAAGAGCCAGTAACTGCATCCTGAAGGTAGCCGCTTGAGGGTCTTGAATCAATGAAAAGAATGTCTTTATTGATTCGGGTTTGTACATCTGCTGCAGTCCACTGTTTGAGTTCGGGGCGTTCCTTTAGTAGGGCGGGGCCAGCTTTATTCTGGCGTTTCATGCGACCAAAGTAAGCAGGGGCGTCTGGTTGGCCTTCTAGCAGAGCAGCGGTAAAACCCTCCTCATCATTATTTTGAACAAAAGATGCCCACCAGGAGAACTTACGTTCATAGCCAACGGTTGTGCTGGCGACAGCGCCTAAAGCCTTACCGCAAGAGCTACCTGCACCATGCCCGGGCCAGACCTGAACGTAATCAGGTAACGTTACAAATTTGGTTTTTAAACTTTGAAAGAGTTGCTTTGCGCCAACAAAACGTGTGTCAACACCGCCAGCTGCTTCGTCTAGTAGGTCAGGGCGACCGACATCGCCAACAAATACAAAGTCACCAGTTAAGTAATAACCCGGTTCATTTGCCGTGGCACCATCGGTCACCAAAAAGGAGATGTGTTCAGGTGTGTGCCCTGGGGTGTGGACCGCCTTAATGATGATGTTACCAATTTTGATTTCGTCATTATCATAGAGTTTTTCGCTTGCGAAACTGTATTTCCAGTCTTCATCGCCCTCATCTGATAAATAAAGTTTGGCAGCTGTTGCGTTAGCTAATTCACGGCTTCCTGAGAGGTAGTCTGCATGAATGTGCGTTTCGGTAACGGCAACAATTTTCATGTTATTTGCGGCAGCTTCATCTATAAAGGTTTGAACGTCACGTCTGGCATCTATAACGATAGCTTCGCCGGTTTTTTGGCAGCCTATAAGGTAACTGCCTTGGGCTAAGTCGGGTTCGTAAAAGTGTTTGAATAACATCTTTTGTCCTTTCTGAAAG
>CAYGTA010000472.1:0-3785 GCA_964352605.1 uncultured bacterium
CGACCTGCAATCGTGAAGGCACCTAAGATTAAGAGAATAGGTGCTAACGCTATTTGTCTTGCGTCGCGTTCTACAAAGCTGTGGCTTCCACTTATGACTTCTCTTGATTTTATTAGGGTTTCACTACTGTGGTACTTAACGAGTCTTTGTATTTCGAAGGGACTGCCTTGTGATAAGTCTAGTACGCTGCGTTGGTAAATTTCTTTATCGTCGGTGGTTATGTTGTAGCGGTTCATTAGTTTTTCAAGGAAGTCTGAGCTTTCTTGTTTGCTTAAGGGTTCTAGTTTTACTTCGTCAAAAAGTTTCCAGAAGCGTTTGGTACCTGCTTTTTTGAGTGCATTGGGGTCTATGGCTGCTATTAAGGTGCTGGTTTCAACGAGTTTTATGAGCCATGGTCGACTGCTTGGTGTTACGCTAGTTGCGTCATCTATCGTTATGATTACGTCTTTAGCTTTTTCACATAGAGTTATAAGGGCTTGTGCTTTTAGGTCATTACTACTGTGTTTTTTTGCCCATGTTTTGTAGTCTGCTTCTAAATCAGAGGTTTGTTGGGGTATAAGGCTATGTTGCCAGAGGCCATCAAAGATTTCTTTTAAGAAGCTTCCAAAGCCAGGTCCTACTCGAGTGCAGCTTATGTGTTTACCTTGGGTTTTAAGTACGGGGCTTATGAATTCTATTAGCGCGGTTTTTCCTATGCCGGCATCTGCAATGATTAAGCTTGAGTGTTTGTTTTGGGTGTTTGCGAGTATTGCTCTTGCTTCTGCGTCTCTGCCAACAAAATCTTCTATATTCACTTGCAGTCCTCCCGTTAAGGTGATACAACGTGTATCAAGGCCTTTAAGGGAGAGTTCCGCAATAACTCTCTCTTTTTTTATTGCCTTTAATCTTAGCAAACTTGTTTCACTATTTCAAATGAATTTACCTTCATTATTTCATACCTTCATTATTTCATGTAATGCCTGTGGGCTTTTTCTACGACAGAATTAGTTTTTTAGTTAAAATTGAGTTGTTGTTTTTTGAGTTTTTCTTAGAGAGGATTTTTAATTTATGATTCCTAGTTGGTTAATGCTTAGTTTGTTTAGAGTAGTGAAAAGTTTATGGATTTAAATGCTTTAGTTAAGCCTTTAATTGTTAATTTCTGGTGGCTTTTTATCATTGCTTTACTAGTTCCTATTTTTAAGACAGCTTGGTTTAAAGGTGTCATAGGGGAATTTCAAGTTAAGCTTGCAGCTCGTTTTCTTTTAGATCAGAAAATCTATCATGCCTTCCATAATCTTTTGCTACCAACGCCAGATGGTAGTACTCAGATTGATCATGTGTTTGTATCTAAATTTGGTGTGTTTGTTCTTGAAACCAAAAACATGAAGGGATGGATTTTTGGTTCAGAGGATCAGGCTAGCTGGACGCAGCAAATTTATAAAACGAAGACTTCTTTTCAGAATCCACTTAGGCAAAACTTTAAGCATTGCAAAGCACTCGAGTCTCTACTGCTGCTTTCTGCTGATTCTGTTTTTTCTGTTGTGGTGTTTGTTGGTGATAGTTCTTTTAAAACCGCTATGCCTGCTAATGTGACGACTGGGGGTGGCTTTGTTGCGTTTATTAAGTCTAAAACGTTGGTTTTGTTTTCTGATGCTCAGGTTACGGATATGGTTGCTGCTTTAGAGCTAGCTAAAACAAAAACAAGCTTTTCTGCTGAACGTCAGCATGTTGCTAGGCTTAAATCTAGGTCGGATGTTTCTTCAGAGCAGCTTTGTGCTAGCTGCGGGCATCCGATGGTGTTGCGTACATCTAAGAAGGGTGTCAATCAAGGTGGTCAGTTTTGGGGTTGTTCTCAGTTTCCTAAATGCCGTAGTACTAGGCCGTTGGCTTAATGAATGAAGTAATGAAGTAATGAAGATAATTTCATTACTTCATTAGATATTTAATAACTGTGATTTGCGGTTAAAATGCTTTTGAGGTACATATGAGCAAAGATACTCTGGGGGTACATCGAGATGTCATTATCATTGGTGCAGGTGTTTCTGGTATTGGTGCAGCTTGTCATTTGCAACGTGAATGCCCAAATAAGAGCTTCCTAATCCTTGAAGGCCGCAATGCCATTGGTGGCACTTGGGATTTGTTTCGTTACCCTGGTATTCGTAGTGATAGTGACTTACTCACTTATCAATATGACTTTAAACCTTGGCAAGGTCAATCAATTGCTACTGCAGAAGAGATCCTTAGTTACCTGCATGAAGTGGTAGATGAGTATAGTCTTGAACCTCAGATTCGTTTTGGTCATTATGTAACTAGTGCATCTTGGTCTTCAGAGGATGCTTTATGGCGTATTGAAGCACTAAACAAAGAATCTGAAACTTGCTTTTTTACGGCTAATTTTTTATTTATGTGTCAGGGTTACTTTAATCATCAGGCAGGATATCGGCCAGAGTTTAAAGGCGAAGCGGCATTTAAAGGTTTAATTGTTCATCCGCAACAATGGCCTGAAAATCTTGATTATAAGGCTAAAAAAATGGTGGTTATAGGATCTGGAGCAACTGCCGCTACTATTGTTCCAGCAGTTGCTGATCATGTTGCTCATGTGACGCAGTTGCAGCGTTCACCTAGTTATTACTTACCTTTTGATACTAGTGAAGATGACTTCACGGCGAGCTTGCGTGCTTTAGAGTTGCCTGAAGAATGGATTCATGAGATTAGGCGTCGTAAGTCACTTGCTGAGGGTCGTGAATTAACAGAGCGTTCCTTAAATGAACCTGACTTAGTAAAGCAGGAACTGCTCGCCATGGCAGCGGAGTACTTACCTGCAGATTATCCTTTAGAACCCCATTTTAGTCCAAACTATGACCCTTGGAAAGAACGATTGTGCTTACTGCCAGATGGTGATTTGTTTAAAGCAATTGCTTCTGGTAAAGCGTCCATGGTGACTGATGTCATTGATTGTTTTGTTGAAGATGGCATTCAGCTTGTGTCTGGCGAAGTCCTCAAGGCTGATATTATTGTTTGTGCTACAGGTATTGAACTTTGTGGTTTAGGGAATATTCCTTTTTTTGTTGATAATAAGCCTGTCAGTCTTCCTGATACCTGGACTTACAGGGGAATCATGATTTCTGATTTACCGAATCTAGCTTGGTCTTTTGGTTATATTCGTTCTTCTTGGACTTTGCGTTCTGATCTTATTGCTCATTTTGTATGTCGATTATTGAACCATATGGACGCAATTAATGTAAGGCAATGCACGCCCATTTTACGAGCTCAAGATGCTTCTTTAGAAGCAAAACCTTTTATTGATTCAGCTGATTTTGCACCTGGTTATTTACGCAGGGGTGCTTATCTTCTGCCTAAACAAGGTGATTGTGAACCCTGGGTTAATAGTCAAAATTATTATCTTGAGAAGGATATTTTGCCAGCTTTTGATTTTGATGATGGTGTGCTTGAGTTTAAAAAACAAGGTTTTCGCAAAGTTGTTTCAAATGAAGTAATGAAATGAATGTCATATGAAGGTAATTTCATTCCTTCATTTTGAAGCATTGCTTTTGTGTTTTAAGATTGCATCCTAAAGAGTCTTTTTAGAATGCTTTAGCGTTTCCAAAAAGGGTTGCACCATTAAACCGTTCGTAGACCTAGGGGGCTATAGCACTAAGTAATAGCGACGTGAAGATATGAAATTATGAAGTAATGAAACTATGAAGGTTTCTAAGTTTAGTAGTGCATTTTAAGATTGCGTCTAACTTGGTAAAAGACTACTCGAGCGCCTTTTTAAAAACTCGAGTTCTCTCTTGCCTTATAAC
>CAYGTA010000473.1:0-3762 GCA_964352605.1 uncultured bacterium
TTGTCCGGCAGCGCTTTCAGAACAACTGTTTTGCCAGAGGGTGCCGCCGTTACCTGTTCTATTGTTTTTTACTTCAAGACATTTACCACTATGAAGCGCAACAAGCCTGTAAGTATCACCAGTTTGAACAATATCCCAAATTTGATTGCTGCTGCCATTCCAAGTTTCTTGCTGAACATTTGCACCGTCAGCAGTACTAGCAAGCGCAACCGTCATGGCTTTACCACTATGCGCAGCTGTTAGCCTATAACCACCAGCGACCTGACTAACCTGCCACTGCTGTCTTGGCGCTACAACACAAGTATGCTGCTGGATGTTTGCGCCATCCTCTAATCTATTGCTCGAAACCTGAACACAAAACTGACTCGCAACATTAATAATATAAAAAGTATTTTCTTCAATAGCTTGACTTGTAAGGTCATTCAGGCTAACCAAATCGCTAGTATCGGCTAAGGGTTCATAGCTACAAAGACTATAATCATCATAACTAATACAACTAAGCGCACTATTGCTTGCCAAGCTACGGCTCTCAGACTCAACCGTTAAATAGCTTCCCTCAGGCCAAGTCATAAAGAAAACATAACCCTCACGATCACTCGTAGCCTGCCCTAAAAACTCATCAGAACTAGAGAATAAATTGACCTCTATACCCTGAAGAGGTATATCAGACGGACTCTTAAGCCCATCACCATTTTCATCTAACAAAATCTGATGACCCAAGTCAGTTTCGCCTGAACTATTAATATTACAAGCACTCAGCGCGACAATCAGAAGAAGCAAAAGACCTAAATATAAGGGGGGTAACGGGATGACTTTTCTTATCATCTAAGTTTCCTTTCAAAACGCAAAAAAAAGATGCTGACCAAAAACTCTATGTTTTGAGACACCAGTTTCAATTTTAGCAATTTAATGCCTCATAAGCCCCTCATTCGTCACAAAAATCAGGCGTTTTTAAGATTGTGAATCTGCTGGTTTTTACTTGCTAAACACTAACTAAATGATTGCAAAAGTCTAAATTAAACAGCTATTAAAGAACTCGAGTTTCTAGCGAAATAACGATATCGTTAGATAATCCCTAATAAACTGCTAAGCAAAAACGATAAGCTAAAGCTATGCTACTTGCTTTTGACTTAGATAACACCATCATAACTAAAGATTACAGCTTACCCGAAGCTATCAAAGAAAGCCTTTTTGCAGCTAAGCAAGCAGGGCATCATGTTAGTGTTCTAACAGGTCGCCCACCTTCAGCTACGCACGATTTTTTAAAGCAACTCGAGTTAACAGAGTTTTATAGTTGTAATCATGGTGCCAATGTATATGGCAAAAATGCAGAACTCATTAGAGAAGTACATCTTGACGTAAAAACCATGCACTCGGTACTTGACCCGTATTTACATGACCCTCAGGTAGAATATGCCTGCATAGCGCAAGACACCCTTTATGTTCGAAACCCTAAAGATGAACGATGGAACTGGGCACACACACAAAGCCGAAGGGTAGAAGTTTTTCATGGTGAACTCGATTTAAAAGCCGAAAAAATTGTTTTAAGTAGTGAAGATCAAAGTGAACGCATTCGCGCACAAGTCACAAAGGCCTTCCCAAACCTCATTACCTACGCATGGAATAACAACTACATAGAGGTCAGTAGTGAAAACTCAGATAAAGGAAGCGCCCTTGCTTTACTTGCCAAACAGCTAGGTTACAGCGCTAAAGACACCATCGCTTTTGGAGACGGACCCAATGACCAAAGCATGCTCGAGTGGGCAGGCTACGCTGTAGCGGTAGGCCCAGAAGCACACGCCGAAGTTCTAAAAGCTGCTGATATTCATATTGAGTCACCTGAAAATAATGGTGTAAAAAACTGGATTGAACAAAACCTCTTAAGCTAATTTAAACTAAAACCGGAGAATGCTTAAGGACACTATCTTTACTCAGTAGTTATAATCTGACAGCGTAGTTGAGCTTAATTTGAAGCCTGTTTTTCTTTAGCAAACCAGCTTAAACCCCCATGTAATAAAATTTTCATGGTTAATAGTTTACTATTTTGCTATAACAACCTGTGTTTAGCTTGTAATCACAGCGCAAGTCAAAAGCTAAATATAAACTCACCTGTGCAAAAGGGGTAAACAATGAAACTAGGTTACAGTTCAGCCACAGCCGGCATTTACGATATTGACGAGGCTTTTCGTTATGCTGAAAGCTTAAGTCTAGATTTTATTGAACTAACCTATGATTACTGCGATTTCTTACCCAACTCACAAACATCCCAACGCGTTAACGAACTACAAGCAAACACAGGCATAAGCGTAACGCTGCATTTACCCTTCATTGACCTAAACATAGCATCCCTCATAAAAGCCGTTCGAAAAGCAACCGTAGAACAAACCCTCTGCGCACTCGAGTATGCACACGCCATAAATGCAAGCTGCGGTGTGTTGCACACAGGTCAAATGTTCATTTATCAACCCGTACCTAGGCAACACGCGCTAGATGCTCTTTATGATTCTTTAACTAAACTACAGGGCTCTGACGTACCTATAGCCCTAGAAAACCTAGGTCTTTACATTGATGGTCTTATTAAAGAACCCACCATTTTAAGAGACTTAACTGATAGCTACAAAATGCATAACTGCCTTGATTTTGGTCACGCTTTAATAGAAGGAAACAGACCTTGGCACGCTAAACAAACTGCAGAGCAAGACATGATTCAAAGTTACTGCAATACGCTAGGCCAAAGAGTTATTCACTTACACTTATGTAACAACAACGGTCAAGATGATCAACACAAAGCCACCAACGACGGCACAATTAATTACAAAAGCTACGCTAACTACCTAAACGATTTTAAAGGAAGCGTCTGCCTAGAAGTAGCAGGCGGTAAAGACGCAGTCACAAGCAGCGTAAAACATATACGCTCCTTAGAAGCAGTAGCCGTTTAATCCCAACTAGCACTCAACAATAAAGTGTCAATAAGCTGCTCAATCGCCCATAAAGTTGCAGGCCCAGTATTGGCATAATTTTGAATAACTTTGGTATCAGCGTTTTGCGTAACCAAAGTGTAACTCGTAGGACCATCTAAAAAAGAAGCACTATAGCTATCATCAAAAGCAAAAAAGTTAGTCTCAGCAATAAACGCCAACACCTGATTCAAATGTCCCTGCTCAATTCGACCCGTAAACTCACCTAAACGCTCAACCCCAAACTCACCCACATAACGAAACGAACCGTCAGCCTGAATAATCAAGGTATAAGCAGGACAATTCGTTAAACACCTTGTACGCTCGAGTCCTATTTCACTAATATTATGGTCAACTTTAGGGCTTGGTAAATTAAAACCAGGTACGGTTTGAACTCCAGGAATGTTTAAGTCTAACGACTTATTGTTTTTAGTTTGAGTAGCGGGTTCTGCCAAAACACGATGTAAACTTTGCAATTCGCCAGCCATAACAAAGGATAACGCACATAGGCTAAGTATTAAAACAAATCGTTTCATAGCTTTATTGTAAAGGCTAAGCTTAACTTAAGCAGCGTTTTAGCTAAAGACTTCTTCATTTTATACCATTTCCGTTTAGTTCCTTAAAGAACTAAACGCGGTCTTGGACCGTTGAAAGCAATACCAAGCCCGCTTAGGAGCGTATAAATCTCTTTAGAGTTTAGTAAGCGTATTATAAGACTTGGTATTAGTAGCATTTCTACAATTTATCTGCGAAGCAGTAAATCGTGTGACCCTTGAATCAGATGATATCGGAACGCCTTGAATCA
>CAYGTA010000474.1:0-3744 GCA_964352605.1 uncultured bacterium
TTTACGAGTGCGAGTAGGGTTATGAGTTGTAGCCATGCCACTATGGCGGTTGCTAGTGATAAGCCTGCTATGCCTAGTGTGGGTGTGAGTAGGTAGTATAAGAGGCCTTGTAGGCTTAAGAAGATGAAGGTTAGGGCGATGGGGGTGCGTACTTTTTGGCGTACGTAGTAGGTTCTTATGAGGAGTGCGTTTAGTCCTAGTGGCACTATGGCTAAGCCGAGGGGTGCGGTGGCTGCTATGGTAGCGGTTAGGGTTGCGTCGCTTGCGCCTGCGCGCCCTAAGGCGCTAAACCAGTTAAATACGACTTGCACGGCGGGTTCTGCAAGTAAGATTAGTACTAAGCCTGCGGGGGCACTTAAGAAGCTTATGAATTGCAGGCCTTCGAGTAGTGTTTTTGGGAATTGTTCGGGTTCGTTTTTTGCGTTGTTACTTAGTCTTGAGTAGTAGGCTAGGGCGGGGGAGATGGCAAAGACACCTAGGGCTAAGCTTAAGAAAAGATCGGCATTTTGAAAGCCTGTTACGCTGCCTTGGGGTAGTAAATCAAGGATGTTTGTGGTTATGACGTTTAGTATTTGCCTGCCGCTGGTGGTGAAGGCAAAAGGAATCATAAGGATGAGTACGTTTCTTAATTGTGGGTGCCAGATTTTGCTTAGGGGGCTTAGGTGCTTTCCTTTTATAAGGCTAGGGATTTGTACGAGTAGTTGCACTATGCCACCTAGTACAAAGCCCCATGCGAGAACTGTGTCGCTGCTTGGGAATATAAGCATTAGGATGATGGCGGTGAGGTTTAGGGCAACGGGTGCCCATGCGGGGGCTAAGAATTTCTCTTCGGCATTCAAAATGCCCATGGCCCATGCAGATAAAGAAATGCTGGCCAAAAAAGGAAAGACAATGCGTGTGAGGGTTATGGCTAAGTCTCTATCTACACTACCGTTGCTGCTGAGTAGTAAATTAACAATGTAGGGTGCTAAGAAAAAAGCTAAGAGCAGTAAAGCACCGTTAGCGATGAGTAGTAAACCTAGTAAGGCTGCGGATAGTTTTTTGGCTTCTTGTTTGTCGAGGGAGCTGTAAACAGGAATAAAGGAATTTGTTAGTGCGCCTTCGGCTAAGAGTTCACGAAATAAGTTGGGTACTCTTAAAGCAACGAAAAATGCATCTGTTATGCGTTCATCAAAAAGCTGGGTGAGTAAGGATTGCCGTAAAAAGCCAGATATGCGACTACCTAGCGTGCCTGCCATGAGTGTGAGGGCATTTTGTTGGTTGCTGCGTTTGGGTTGTGTCATGAGGTGGTGGGGTGTACGTAGTTATTTTTTTACTATACCTGTTGTAGTTTTATTTAAAGGCTGCTTGTTTGACGGAGTAGCGTTAAGCTTGCTTTGTTTTAGGTGTATAGTCGTTTGAATCTAAGAAATCTGTAGAGCTTCTCTTTACAAGCTAGTTAAAAGCTCTTCGTTAATCTGCTCGAGTGACTCCAAAATAACATTTGCTTCTTTAAGCTTCTCAGGTTTAACAGGAAAGCGTGCATCTGGAATGGCAATGACTTTCATGCCAGCAGCTTTACCTGCCAAAATGCCGTTACCAGAATCTTCAATGCATATACAGTTTTTAGGGTCAATGCCCATAAGTTCAACTGTTTTTAAGTACACATCTGGGTGGGGTTTACCACGAGCAACCTGATCAGCCGATAAGACCTGCTCAAACTTGCCGTTTAGCTCAGGTGATGTGGTAACAATATCTACCAGCTCACGAATAGAGCCAGATGCCAACCCAACTCTAAAAAGACGTTTAGCTAAATCAACCGTCTCAATAGCATGCGGCATAAAAGGAATACGCTCCGCGTAAAGCTCACGCATATTCTTCGCAATTTCTTCCTGCACGGCACTCGAGCTCATGTTAGGCTCGAGTCTTTTGATCATGTAGTCAACCCATTCGGCTGTGCTTACACCCATGACGGCTTCATGATCATTGTTGTCCCATGTTTTTCCTAAGCGTGTTGCCATTCGTACTCGAGCTGCGTTCCAGACGGGTTCTGAATCTATGAGTATGCCGTCCATATCAAAAATAATGGCTTCTGTCATGCGGGTAGCTTATCAGGTGTAAAGGTGAATGCTTAGTTAGCTAGTCGGCATTCTTAGCATAGATGAAAAACGTGTAAAAGCCTTAAAAGAATGACCAAAATAAAAAACTACAGTAAGCTAGTAGGCATGAAAAATATTAAAGCCCTCGTTATAGACATGGATGGTGTTTTGTGGCATGGTGAAACACCCGTTGCAGGCCTAAGCAGCTTCTTTGATACTCTCAATGAGCTAAGCATTCCTTGCATACTGGCAACCAACAATGCTACTAAAGTAGCCACAGACTACACCCAAAAACTCGCTAAATTTGGTGTTAGTCTAGCGCCTGAAAACATCCTCACTTCTTCAGAAGCAACGGCAAGCTACTTACGGCAAGAACACCCCGAGTTAACAGAAATTTACGTTATGGGTGAAGCAGGCTTAAAGCAAGCCCTAAAAGCACAAGGCTTTAGCTTCTTAAGCCCAGAAGATGTAAAACAAGGCGCAACAACCCCTGTTGTGGTAGGCGCACTCATAAGAGAAAGCCTCAGTTACGAACTACTCGCCATGGGCTGCCTACTCATAAGAAAAGGCTCGAGTTTCATTGCTACTAATTACGACTCGAGCTTCCCGAGTGAATTAGGCTTTTTGCCAGGTGCAGGCGCTATGCTATCTGTCTTAGAAATCTCTACAGGGGTGAAACCTACCGTGGTAGGTAAACCCAACAGCATTATGTTTCAAGAAGCCTTAAAACGACTGGGCATCAAAGCAAGCGAAACTGCCATGGTTGGCGATAGGCTTAACACTGACATAGAAGGTGGCCGAAATGCAGGCATGCAAACCATACTGGTACTCTCAGGCGTATCAACCCAAGAAGACGCAACCCAAGCAGAACACAAGCCAGACTTTATATTAAAAGATATAAATGATCTTGCCCAGCAACTCAAGCAAAACAAAATCACGTAGGCAAGCCATGTGCAGAAACATAAAAACCCTTTTTAACTATGAACCCCCAGCAAGCCAGGCAGAAATAAACGCCGCAGCCCTACAGTTTGTTAGAAAAATAAGTGGCTTTCAAAAACCCTCAAAAATAAATGAACAAGCTTTTCAAACCGCCATAAAAAACATAAGCAAAACAACCCAAGAGCTACTCGAGTCTTTAGAAACAAGCGCAGCCAAACACAACCGTGAAGAAGAAGCCCAAAAAGCAAGACTAAGAAATCAAAAGAGATTCTCATAGACTCGCCTTAAAGCTAAACACTTCTAAAAAACCTTAGCTTTGACTGCGCAACCATAATCCTCAACAATGACCTTAGGAGGCCAAGCATGAGCCCACTCGAAATCGTAAACCGCAGAATGGAAGCCTACAACAACCACAAGCTCACTGAATTCCTAGCCAACTACGCAGATGACATAAAAATATACGACTATCCAGACAATAAGATAGGCAGCGGAAAAGAACACTTAAAAAGTATTTTTGAACCCATGTTCGAAAAAAAATCTGTCTACGTTAAGATTCACAATCAAATAGCAAAAGACAGATACGTCATAAACCACGAAACAGTCTCTTACAGTGACAAAGACACAGAATACGTCTCTATATATGAAGTCAGAAACCAACTAATACAAAGCGTCAGATTCGTAAGAGACTAAACTACAAGATACAAAGAAAAAAGCTCGAGCTTCTCAA
>CAYGTA010000475.1:0-3738 GCA_964352605.1 uncultured bacterium
TCACGTGTTTTGAATGATGCACCCAACGTCACTTTAAAAACCAGAAAAAAAGTACAATCAGTCATAGAAAGAATAGGCTACCAACCTAGCTTTGCTGCACGCTCGCTAAGAACCCAACAATCAAACACCATAGGCTTCCTAGCAGACGCCGTAGCTACCACTCCTTTCGCTGTAAGCATGATTAAAGGTGCACAAGATGCCGCACTCGAGCATGGCAAACTTTTACTTATTATAGATGCAGAAAACAAACCTGAACTGCGTGAACGTGCAGTGGAAAGCATGATAGAGCGAGACGTTGAAGGCATCATCTACGCAGCTATGTTTCATAAGGAAGTGACGTTGCCAGATGCTTTTGGAACCGTACCCACAGTACTTGTTGACTGTTACACCAAAACCCCTAAATACCCCTCTAGCGTGCCTGACGAAACACAAGCAGGTAAAGATGCTACCAATGCGCTCATTAACAATAACCATAAACGCATAGCCATTATTGTGGGTGCTGAATTTGACTCAATCTACCCAGCTATGAAATTACGCTATAACGGCTATTGTCAAGCACTTGAAGAAGCCAATCTTAGTCTAGACAAAGACTTAATTAGAATTGGAGATGGTGACGCCGCCTCAGGCTTCAAACAAACGCTAGAACTCATGAACCTAGCCGAACCACCCACAGCTATTTTTTGCTGTACTGACCGCATGGCTCTAGGAACCTACGACGCCCTAAAGAGTTTAGGGTTAAGCATTCCAGATGACATCTCAGTCATGGGCTTTGATAATCAAGAAATCTTCGCAGAACAACTCTATCCACCGCTATCTACTATGGCTTTACCCCACGCAGAAATGGGACGCTGGGCCATAGAAACACTGCTCAGCAAAAAGCTCGAGCCTAAACATTACACCCTGCATTGTCCTTTTATTGAGAGGGCTTCGATTAGGCGTATTCAACTATGAGTTTAGTTCTTGGCATAATTTGGAATCGTTTCCAAACTATGCTCTTTTCTGAAAGGAGGCAAGTCTGAAAATAAACCTATCTGTACCTATTAACAGCAAAACAACGCTAAACCAATTCTAATCTGGAGGAAAGATGAAAAAACTATTTATTTTACTAGCTGCTCTAGCAATTACTGCAGCAAGTGCACAAACCGAACTTAGTCTTTGGTATCACGGTGCTGGTAACTCAGCTGAACGTGACACCTTGCTAATGATTATTGATGACTTTAATGCATCACAAAGTGATTACACTGTTGTCTTAGAAGAGTTCCCACAACAAGCCTATAACGAGTCAATTGTTGCAGCTGCCCTTTCAGGTACACTACCTGACATTATTGATGTTGATGGTCCTGTTATGCCTAACTGGGCATGGTCAGGTTACATGCAGCCTTTAAACTTATCTGAGGGTCTTATTGATAACTTCTTGTCAGGAGCTATTGGTGAATGGCAAGGCGAAGTTTATTCAGTAGGTTTATGGGACGCAGCGATTGCTATGTTTGCCCGCAGATCTGTGCTTGAAGCAAACAATATTCGCATTCCTACACTAGATAACCCATGGACTTTTGAAGAGTTTGATGGCATTTTAGAAACCCTTCAAGCCACGGGTGATTATGAATATGCGTTTGACCCAGGCATGGCTTGGACAGGCGAATGGTACCCATACGCCTTCTCACCTTTACTCCAAAGCTTTGGTGGCGACTTAATTGACCGCTCAACTTACCTAACAGCTGAAGGCGTACTTAATGGTGAAGAAGCCCTTGCTTTTGGTAACTGGTGGCAAAGTTTGTTTGAGCGTGGTTTAGCCCCAGGAACTTCTCAAGATGGTGCTGATCGTGAGACCGGCTTTGTTGATGGTAAATATGCCTTACAATGGAACGGTAACTGGGCTGCCCTTGGTGCCTTAGAAGCCTTTGGTGATGATGCTCTTTTCTTACCTGCACCTGACTTTGGTAATGGTCCTAAAATTGGCGCTGCTTCTTGGCAATTTGGTATTTCAGCCAATAGTGAAAACCCAGATGGCGCAAGAGCTTTTATTGAACATGCTATTCAAACGCAATACCTAAGCGCTTTCTCAGAAACCACAGGTCTTATTCCTGCAACGCCAGCTGCTGCTGCTGAAACACCTAACTATGCTTCTGGTGGTCCATTAGAAGTCTTTTTTGAATTAAGCAATCAACAAGGCCTTGTTCGCCCACCAACACCTGGTTACGTTGTTATGGCACTTGTGTTTGAAAAAGCCTTAGCTGACATTGCCAATGGTGCAGATGTTCAAGACACCTTAGATGCAGCTGTTGATGAAATTGACGCTGATCTTATCAATAACAGTCTGTACGGTTTTTAACCTTTAACGTTTCAAAAATGTGGTTGGGCAACGCCCAACCACAACCCTATCTCAAATTTTTATTTTAATTTTCCAGCTATTCTTTTGCCACTAAAAGCCTTTATAAATTCATAGAAAAAGTAACTGTGGGAGGTTTACTTATGTCTGACATGAGCGTTGGTGCACCTGTACCTAAACGTGCTAAATTCTTCAATAAAAATGGCGAGGCTTTAGCTGGCTGGCTTATGGCTGCCCCTGTCATTGTTTTGCTGACTGTGTTTGTTATTGCACCCTTCTTTTTTGCAATTGGGTTCTCATTTACCAATCAGCGACTTATTTCACCCAACCCAACAGAGTTTGTAGGTTTACGTAATTACAAACGCATGATGACTATGCGAACCTTTACCTTAGAACCGGTCTTAGATGCTAACGGGAGCCCTGTACTCGATGAAGACGGCAATTATACCTACCCGCGCTTACGTAATTTCACGCGCAATAACGCTGACTACCCTCAACTT
Organism: uncultured bacterium; assembly: GCA_964352605.1. Classification (GTDB taxonomy): domain Bacteria; phylum Deinococcota; class Deinococci; order Deinococcales; family Trueperaceae; genus JAHEBB01. The sequence continues at coordinate 2,830 of CAYGTA010000475.1, forward strand.
GACGGCTTAAGAGAATTTAACTCGTGGCAAATAGGGCAAAATAGGCTCTACTTACTAGCCAGTGATGTCGTCTTTGTTCGGGCTCTTTTCAATACCTTACTTTTTGTTATTGTTGTTGCACCTTTACAAGGTGGTTTAGCCTTACTTTTAGCCTTACTTATTAATCAGCGATTACCTGGCATTAATATTTTTAGAACCATTTACTTTATGCCCGTTGTTATTTCAATGGTTGTTATCGCCATGCTTTGGCGTTTTATTTATGATGGTAACAACGGTCTTTTGAATTCACTTTTAAGTACTATCACCTTTGGGAATTTCCAAGGCGCAGACTGGTTAGGGAACCCGTCTTTAGCTATGGGCGCACTTATCGCCATGTCTGTTTGGCAAGCAGTTGGTTTTCATATGATTATTTGGCTATCAGGCTTACAAACTATTCCATCAGTGCTTTACGAAGCTGCATCTACTGAAGGCGCTAACGGCTTACAAAAATTTCGTTATGTAACCTGGCCTGGCTTAAGAAACACGGCAGTATTCATTCTTATTATTATCACCATGCAAGCCTTTGGACTTTTTATTCAAGTCGATATTATGACCAATGGAGGTCCTTTAGACTCAACCCAATCCCTTGTCTTTCAAGCCTATGTTAGAGGCTTCCAGAAGCAAGATATTGCAGGTGGATCAGCCATATCGGTCTTACTCTTCTTAATTGTTATAACCATATCTCTTTTTCAAGCTTATTTCACCAGAGAAAGGCGGACTCGCTAATGGCAGGTGGTATGAAAGCAAAAACCGTTCAGGGTAGTAATCATCGTCTTTTTATATCGCTTCGATATGCTCTGCTTATCGTCATTGCGCTGATCTTCATATTCCCATTAATCTTTATGATTGTGTCTTCCTTAAAGCCAGACT
>CAYGTA010000476.1:0-3734 GCA_964352605.1 uncultured bacterium
ACGATCCAAGATCGCGTTTACTTTATTAATAAAGTAAACGGAAATAGTATTAGTACAATGCCTATTTCGTTTTGGATACCCATCAAAACAAAATATAAAATAGGGTAAAAAGCCAAAACCGATTAAGTAAGCATCAACGTTTCGTGACTAGTGATCTAGCTAAACTAATAAACCTAGGTGTTGCTATGCGTTATCTCTTTAACGCTTTGCAAAACAGCTTCTTTTGTGAAAATCTGTTCCTTCCAATCATCTTTAAAAATCTTGCTATAAGCATTGGCTATAGCAAGATTAGCGCCATCAGATAACGGAAAACCAGAATAGCCAAAAACACTCGCAAGAATGGTACGTATATGCCCCATCATAAACGCCTCAGCAATGTCCCGATTAACACCCATGTCAACAGTAGACTCGAGTGCTTCTTTAAGTGCCACTAAGAAGGTTGCTACAACGGTTTCAACGAGAGCTGGTTCTAAAATAGCCATTTCTTCAGTCGTTACGCGGTAACTGTTCATGACAGGTGCATAAATATCTCGCGCAATTTGTTCGCCAAGAGCGTAATTTTTTTCTAAACCATGATGCAAAGAGCAAACAATATGTTGCTTAGCATGCACGCCACCAAACCAGTCATTTCGCGCTTCGTCGCTTAATTCATCGTTAAATAAAGGAGTGTGACAAGGGTGTGTTACAAAATAACTTAGGTCTTTTCGAATAGGCATAACACCTGCATGAGCGGCTGCTGGGTCTAAACTCATAATCATGCTACCTGACTTAAGCTTTGGCACAATGGCTTCAGTAATGGCACCAATGAGCTTATCTGGCAGGGCCAAAATGACAACATCGGCTTGAGCTAGTGCTTCAGCTTCTGTAGAGACCGTTAAGCCTGACTGAGTTATTTCTTGCTGGGCAGCTTCACTGGCTTCTAAATAAAAAACCTCATAAGCATCTAAATTGCGAATATTGCGGCTAATACGTGCGCCCATTTTGCCGCCTGCACCCATAAGGGCTATACGTGTTTTCATTCTGAATCCTTTCTAAGTCGTTGGTGGCTGCCCAGATAGCACGCTAGCAAAGTAATCCTCTTGCCCCATTTGACCTGCTTTAAGTGCAATTTCTAGCCCATTAAGGGCAGCCGTTTTTGCATGCGCTTTACAAAGAGGTGAACCCGGCGCAATAGGCATGAGAAGCTCGAGTGCGGTTAAGCCTAATTCTTGAATAGCGTGACCACAGGTATCGCCACCTGAGACACATACTCTTTTTACAGAATGACGCTCGAGTAGTGTTTTTAATAGGTAACCTTGCTGCTTACCCAAAAGGCTACTTGCTTGATTCGGATGTAAACCCATGCTTGCCAAGCGGTCTTTGGTTTTTTGAATCATGGGGTCACGCGGGCCTTTCGCGCTATAAAGCAACAGGCTTTCCCCTTTATTTAAAACCTGCTCTGCTTTGGCAAGAACATCTTTAAGGTAAGCATCGGCTTGGTTTTCATCTATCATCTTTAAACTGTCAAGACGCACGCAGTTAAAGCCATTAGCTTTTGCCCAATTAATCTGAGAAGCCGTTGCGGGTGCTGCGCTGCCTGACATAACCAGTATTTGTTTAACAGCTTGTACTTGCTGAAACACTCGAGCTTGAACTTCACCACTAGCTTGTAAATGTGCTATCAAGGCGTACTCCATGCCAGATGAACCCACCCAGTAAGGATACTTCTGCTCACAAAGAAGCTTACCAATGCGCTTTAAATGTTCTTGATTTAAAGTATCAAAAAGCAAAATATCAGCATGTTGAGGCAGTGGCCTAGCTTGCTCTAAGGCATGCAAATCATAAAGTTCAATACGCAAAGATGTTTGCTTAGCCAAATGCCTTCTTAAATCACTTTCACCCATAGGGGTTACCGGATGAAGACTCATGGTTGGGTGCCGATCAAGACGATAGGTTTGACCTTGCGCCGTGGCAAAAAGATTAGCAAAAATCACATAACGCTTAAGTACGGGTGCGCCCACCACCATAGGCACAGGTGTAGCTTTAAAAAGCTCTAGTCCTATTTCAACAGCTCGCCCAATACTGCCTATATCAGGCGAAGAATCAAACGTTGAACAGGTTTTGTAATGAACAAAGTCAGGCTCGAGTGTCTTTAGGTAAGCCAAATGCTTAGGTAAGCTTTCATTCATTTCGCTTACTTTCATGGAGCGACTGGTGCCAGCTAGCCCAATCGCTTCAGCCTGCGGAAAGCGTTCTTTTATGACCTCTAAAGTTAGGGGTTCAAGCACTAAAACGCATGGTACTCCGCCCATGCTTAAGGCTTCCATGGCATCTGTAGAGCCCGTAAAATCATCGCCATAAAAAGCCAAGCGAAAACTCATGTATAACGCTCGAGTGCTTGTGCTAAAGCAAGATGCTCTTTGGCGTAAACCTCTAAAGGTATGCCAAGCAAAGCTGCCTGCCAAGCTTCTACTAAACTCTTAACGCCAGCTGCTGCGCCTTGTGGGTGTGCCATAACGCCACCCCCTGCAAGGTAAAGTAAATCGCTACTTTCTAAAGCCTTAAACGTATCAGGTGCTTGCCTAATGGTTTGCCCAGAAGAAAAAACAGGCATGGCCTGATAAGCACCCAAGATAGGGCTTAAGCAAGCTTTGGCCGAAGCAATAACAGAAGCGTCATCTTCACAAAATTTATTTCGTAAGCCGTTCACATGCAAATGATCAACCCCCGCAAGGCGCATGAGCGTCTGAAATGCCAAATACCCCATACCTAAAACAGGATGACGGCTTAATGCCCCCCAACCAGCACGGTGCCCATGAATAGCTAGCTGACTATACTTACGTAACGTTTGAATGGCAGAAAGTCCCACCGTGAGCATATTCACCATAACGCAGCTAGCCCCCACTTTGGCAGCCAAGTCTTGCCTTCTAAGCATCTCTTCTGTTTCACCCGAAATATTAATAGCGTACATAACACGCTTACCCGTTTTATCAGCATGTGCTTCAATAACGCTTGTAACCCGCTCGAGTCTTTCTTTAAAGGGTGAGTGTGGTGAGTCGCTTTGTAATTCATCATCTTTAATAAAGTCAATACCTGCTTCGCATAGTTCTTTTACAAGGCTTGCAGTTGCTTCAGGCGATAAGCCTACACTTGGTTTAATGATGGTTCCTATTAAAGGTCGATTATAAACGTTCGTGAGTTTGCGTGTTCCGTCAATACCAAACTGTGGTCCGGGGTGAACCTTAAAGGCATCAGGTACCTTAAGGTCAAGAAGCTTTAAACCTGAAAAGGCTTGCAGTTCGTAAAGATTGCCACTAACAGCAGTTAGCAGTGCGCTCAGGCTTGTGCCAATGGTTGATAAAGGAAAAGATAAGCCGACTTTAGCTTGTTTGATTAAGGCATCAGGCTTATGCTTTGCACCGGGTAAAGAAGGTGTTGGCAGTTGTTCCAATTCATTAATGTATTCAACTCTTGCTCCGCAGCTTTCCCACATTTCTTTTGTTTCACCAGGTACCTTAACAAAAGTACCTACTGACTGTTCACCAGCCATCATGTCAGCAGCTTGCTGAAGGTCATAACTTGTTTCAATAATATAGTCTGCGTAAATGCGTTCGCTCATGATTGCTCCATCAGGATTTTCTGAGTTTTCTAATATAGCAGTTTTTATCTTTAACACTACATCGGCTTAGCGCATCCGTTTTTACTCAGCTAGTTCGGCATTTAAAACACTGCAAGCGTTTTAAATGCAAAAGGCT